>JBJFBU010000020.1:0-5887 GCA_051888595.1 Candidatus Gastranaerophilaceae bacterium
TTCTGGAGCTAAAGAAACAATCTTCATAAAGTTTTTGTCTCTTAATTCTCTTGCTACAGGTCCAAATACACGAGTTCCTCTTGGGTTGCCGTCTTTGTTAATAATAACTGCTGCATTTTCATCAAATCTGATTACAGAACCATCTTGACGTTTAATATCAGCTTTTGTTCTTACTACAACAGCTCTAACAACTTCAGATTTTTTTACTGTCATGTTTGGAGTTGCATCTTTTACAGTTGCGATAATTACATCACCAACACCTGCAAATTTTTTATTTGAGCTACCCATAACACGAATTGTTAATAATTCTTTTGCACCTGTGTTATCTGCTACTACTAATCTTGATTCTTGTTGTATCATCTTTTTTCACCTTTTTTGTTTTATTCGGGTGTCCGAACTATTTTCTCTTTTCTACAATGCTCAAAACGCTCCAGCGTTTGCCGCCAGAAATTGGTTTTGATTCTACAATTCTGATTACATCGCCTTCTTCACATTGATTTTGTTCATCATGAGCTTTGTAATTTTTTGTTTTTTCCATAATCTTTTTGTATTTTGGATGTGGTTCATAATCAGCAACTTTTACAACTACTGTTTTATCCATTTTACTGCTTACTACTACACCTTGTTTTTCTTTCTTAGGCATTAGTTTCCTCTTTTTCTTTAATAACTGTCTTGATTTGTGAAATGTAGTGTTTTGTCTTCGCAATTAATGCTGTATTTTCTAACTTATTTGTTGCTTTTTGAACTCTTAAGTCTAACAACTGTTTTTTGAAGTCTACAACTGCATTTTTTAATTCTTCAACTGTTTTTTCACGCATTTCTTGTAATTTCATTGTGATTTTTTCCTTTATTATTGAACAGGGTTCTTTTCGATAACTTTAACTTTGATTGGAAGTTTTTGAGCTGCTAATTCTAATGCATGTACAGCTACGTTTCTATCAAAATATTCAAGTTCAAATAGAATTCTGTTTGGTTTTACAACTGCTACCCAATATTCCAAGTTACCTTTACCTGAACCCATACGAGTTTCAGCAGGTTTTGCTGTAATTGGTTTATCTGGGAAAATTTTAATCCAAACGTTACCACCACGTTTGATTTCACGAGTCATTGCACGACGTGCAGCCTCTATTTGACGGCTTGTAATCCAGCCAGGTTCCAATGCTTTTAATGCATATGAGCCAAATTCAAAGTTCACACCTCTAGTTTCGTGTCCTTTCATTCTGCCTTTTTGCATTTTGCGGTATTTTGTTTTTTTAGGTTGTAACATTTTATTTTACTCCTGTTTTTTTATTCTTATTCTGCAACTTCGGCAGTTCTGCGTTTTCCGCGTCTTGTGCCAACTTTTTCGCCTTCTTTTGAAGTCTTTAATTTTATATTTTCATCAGCTTTTTCGCCTGGCATCAAATCACCTTTGAATACCCAAACTTTAACACCGATTTTACCCATCATAGTATCTGCTTCTGCAAAACCATAATCTACATCTGCTCTTAATGTTTGAAGTGGAATTCTGCCTTCTTTTGCCCATTCACTACGAGCAATTTCTGCACCACCTAAACGACCTGACACCATAACTTTGATACCTTGTGCACCAGATCTCATTGTACGTTGCATAGCTTGTTTCATTGCTCTTCTGAAAGCAACACGTTTTTCTAATTGTTGAGCTATTGCTTCTGATACTAATTGTGCATCAGCATTGATTCTTGCAACTTCTACAACATTCAAGATTACTTGACGGTTAATATATGAAGAAATTTCTTTCTTTAATTCTTCAATACCTTGACCATTTCTACCAACTACAATACCAGGTTTTGCTGTAACTACTGTAATTGTTGTATTTTGAGCTTTTCTAGCAATCAAAATTCTTGAAACACCTGCAGCATATAATTTTTTCTTTACAAATTTTCTAATTTTTGCATCTTCTGCTACAAATTGTCCATATTCTTTTATTTTAGCATACCATGAGCTTACCCAAGGTTTGATAATGCCGATTCTAAATCCGGTTGGATGTGTTTTTTGTCCCATTTTATCTAATTCCTATTTTACTGTATCGCTAACTTTTAATGTTAAATGTGATGTACGTTTCATTCTAGAGTACATACGACCTTGTGCTCTTGGTCTTGCTCTTTTGTAAGTAACACTTTCGTCTGCAAAAATTTCTGAAATTTTTAATTGTTCAGGATTTACACCGAATTGTTCTTTAGCATTTGCAACAGCTGCTTTTAAGTTTTTTTCAACAACTCTTGCTGCAAAATATGGCATAAAACGTAACATATCTTGTGCATCAATGACTTTTTTGCCACGAACTTCGTTGATTACTCTGCGAAGTTTGCGAGCTGTCATTTTAATATCTGTTTGTCTTGCTTTAGCTTCCATTGTTTTTATCCTTTTTAATTTAGTCTAATCTTAACTATTTTTTCTTTGCTGTTTTGTCTGCAGCATGACCTCTGAACATTCTAGTTGGTGCAAATTCACCTAGCTTATGCCCAATCATTTGTTCTGTTACATATACAGGAACGTGAGTTTTTCCGTTATGTACAGCTATTGTGTGTCCTAACATATCAGGACTAATCATTGAAGCTCTTGACCAAGTTTTTACAACTTTCTTTTCTGAATTTTCATTCATCTTGGCAATCTTTTTTTGTAATGCTTCTTCGATATATGGTCCTTTTTTTAATGAACGTGCCATTAATTTATTCTCCTTTTAGTTTATTTATCTTTTATCTTGCACTTATGTTATTTTGTTCTTCTTCTTACAATTAATTTATTAGAAGCTTTATTAGACTTACGAGTCTTATAACCAAGTGCTGGTTTGCCCCAAGGTGTTTTAGGATGTCCACCTGGACCTGTTTTACCTTCACCACCACCGTGAGGGTGATCACAAGGGTTCATTGTAACACCACGAACTGTTGGTTTTATACCCATATAACGTTTACGACCAGCTTTACCAATGTGAATGTTTTTGAATTCAGAATTGCCTAAAGCACCGATTGTTGCCATACATTCTTTTCTAACCATTCTCATTTCACCTGATGGTAATTTGATTGTTACATAGTTACCTTCTTTTGCCATTAATTGAGCAGAGTTACCTGCTGAACGAACCATTTTTGCTCCTCTACCTGGTTCAAGTTCAATATTATGAACAATTGTACCTAAAGGAATAACTTCTAAAGGTAAAGCATTACCTGTTTGAATTGGAGCTTCAGGTCCAGAAATTATAACATCACCTACGTTTAAACCTTCTGGTGATAAGATATATCTTTTTTCACCATCTGCGTAGAATACTAATGAAATTCTAACGTTTCTGTTTGGATCGTATTCAACAGTTTTAACTGTAGCTGGAACTCCAAATTTTTCACGTTTGAAATCAATAACTCTATAATGTTTTTTTACACCGCCACCTTTATGACGACATGTAATTCTACCTGTATTGTTACGACCTGCAGTTTTCTTTATTGGCTTCAATAAAGATTTTTCAGGTGTTGATGTTGTGATTTCACTGTAATCACTTTTTGTCATACCTCTTTGTCCCGGAGATGTCGGATTAATTTTTCTAATAGCCATTTTTATCTATCCTTTTATACTATATTTCTACAAGTTCTTTAATTGGATCACCTTCAATAGTAACGATTGCTTTTTTAGAAGAATCTGTTCTACCAAATTTGTAACCCATTCTTTTTGCATGTGATGGCATATAAACAGTTCTTACTTTTTTAACTTTTCTACCAGGGAAAGCTAATTCAACTGCTTGTGCAATTTCAACTTTTGTAGCATCCATGTTTACTTCAAAAGTATATTGACCATCTTGCATAGCTTTATATGATTTTTCTGTAATTATAGGCTTTTTAACGATATCATATAATTTTTCTTGGTTTGTTCTTGATGTACTCATTTTTATTTTCCTTTTCTTTTCGGATTTTAAAATTATTTACTTAATCTTTCTGTGATTTCGCTAACTGCAGCTTCTGTCATAATTACACTGTCTGCTTCTAACAAATCTTTTACGTTTAAATTTGTAGGTAACAATAATTTAACGCTTGGAATATTTCTTGATGCTAATTCTAAATTTGAATTTTCATTAGCTTTAACATCAGCGATAACTAAAATTTTACCTGCAACTTTTAATGACTCTAATACTGACATCATTAATTTTGTTTTTGGTTCTGCAATACCTGAAAAATCTTTTACTACAACGATTTGTTCATTTCTAGCAGATAACGCTGATTTTAATGCAAGTTGTCTTGCTTTTTGTGGCATAGAGAAAGAATAATCTCTTGGTTTTGGTCCAAATGAAACACCACCACCTGCGAACAATGGAGATCTCAATGAACCAGCTCTTGCTCTACCTGTACCTTTTTGTTTCCAAGGTTTACGGCCGCCACCTCTTACTTCAGCTCTTGTTTTGCAACAAGCTGAACCTTGTCTTGCGTTGTTTAATTGACGTCTTAATGCTAAGTGCATTACATGTAAATTTGGTTCAACGCCAAAAACGTTTTCGCTTAATGAAATTGCACCAAGTGATTCACCTGTTGTGCTTAATATTTCTTTTTCTTGAGTTTTTGCTTTTGCCATTTTATATGTCCTTATCTTATATTATTTCTATTCGTAATAAAGGAATTAAACATTCCATTTTGTTCTTGAAGGAACAATTGTTACTAATCTACCTTCTGAACCAGGTACTGAACCTTTAATTAATACTAAGCTATTTTCTGAATCAACTTGAACTAATTTTAATTTAGTTATCGTAACTCTTTCGTTACCCATGTTACCAGCCATTCTTTTACCTTTAATTACTCTTGAAGGAGTTGTACCTGCACCTATTGAACCAGGTTCTCTGTGATTTTTAGAACCGTGTGCCATAGGTCCTCTTGAGAAATTATGTCTTTTTACTGTACCTTGGAATCCTTTACCAATTGATATTCCTGTTACATCAACTTTTTGAACATCATTTAATACAGATAATTCGATTTGTTGACCTACTGTATAATCTTGTGGGTTATCAATTCTGAATTCTTGTAAGTGACGGAAATTTTCCAAATTATTTTTTGCAAAGTGACCAATTTGAGCTTTTGTCAAATGTTTTTCTTTTGCTGCTACTGTACCTACTTGAATTGCATTGTAACCATCAGTTTCTACAGTTTTTACTTGTGTAACTACTAATGGATCAACTTTTATAACGGTTACCGGAACTGCTAAACCTTCATCGTTGAAAATTTGAGTCATTCCGACTTTTTTACCTATCACACCAAGTGTCATAAATTTTCCTTTCTTTTTTGGAGCTTAAAAGTTACCTTTTAGTCCGTCTGCTTGCGAGCGCTACGTTGCTTATTAGCCTCTTTACCTTTTACCCTTTTAGAGTCGTAGATCGCATTATATTGCATAATGCTTATTTAATTGTCAGGGAAATGAAATTATAACTTAACTTCGATATCTACACCTGCTGGTAAATCTAATCTACTCAACTCTTCAGTTGTCTGTTGAGTTGCTTCGTAAATATCGATAATGCGTTTGTGTGTTCTCATTTCAAAGTGTTCACGAGATTTTTTATCTTTGTGAGGTGAACGCAATACACAATAGATACGTCTTTTTGTAGGTAAAGGAATTGGTCCTGCAACTTTAGCGTCTGTTCTTTTTGCTGTTTCTACGATTTTGTCAGCTGATACGTCAATTAATTTGTGATCGTATGCTTTTAAACAAACTCTGATTCTTTGTCCTGTTGCCATTTTTCTTTTCCTTTATACTTATGTATCCGCTTGGATACGCTATTTTATTACCCCCTAACCGCATGACTCTTCGCCAATTGGCTAAGTGTGTAAAAAAATATTATATCAAACAATTTTTACTGTCAACACTGACTTTTTGAGTCTGTATAGATTTCTTAATATTATTC
>JBJFBU010000021.1:0-5850 GCA_051888595.1 Candidatus Gastranaerophilaceae bacterium
ACTGAGTTTGAAATATTCGCTGTAGTAGTACCAGTATCCATTGCATACACATAAACAGCTCCGCCTTCATTTACTGCTGAATTACCCTTGAATGCTGAGTTTGAAATATTCGCTGTGCTAATACTAGTACCATGAGCTCCCACCATAATTGCTCCGGCAAATTTATTAGTACTATTACTTTCAAAAAAAGAGTTTGAAATGTTCACTGTGGTAGTATCAGTATTACCTGAATACACATAAACAGCTCCGCCTTCATTTACTGCTGAATTACCCTTGAATGCTGTATTATCGATTGTAACATTTGCGTTTCTTATAGAAACAGCTCCACCATATGAATTTGCAAAGTTATTTTCAAATATTGAATTGTATACACCTAAAGTACTATTATTATAAGAAGTTAGAACACCACCCTGAGATTCTGTTGTTTTATTATTTTTGAAACTAGAGTTATATATATTTAGTGTTGAATTATTTGAATACAATACTCCAGCAGATTTTGCTGAATTGTTTTCAAATATTGAGTTGTAAATGTTTGCTGTAGAGTTATTCATTAAACTAATAGTCCCTGCATGGACGCCATCAGTGCTATTAGATTTGAATATAGAATTTGTTAGTTTTAATGTTGCGTTATCTAAGCTTATTGCAACTCCTCGTTTCGCTTTTTTAAAATTATCCATTTCTATATTGTTTATGGATACATTGTTATCCTGAAACGAAAAACCTTGCTGGGTACTGTTTCCATCAAGTATGTGTTTGTTTGCTTCTATTGTAATGTTTGATGTTATCGGTGATGTTGAAATGTCGCTTGAAAAAGTTATATCGTCAACAATATTTATTGTTGTTTCTTGGTTAGAAATAGCATCATCCAATTCCTGAAAATTTGACACAACTGAACATTGCCCTTCTATTTGCAAAAAAGGCACAAGAACACAACAAAATATTAACTTTTGCCAAAATGTGACCAGCTTCATTCTTTACTATCTCTCTAATTTCCAATATTATTATAACGTATTTTTCCCCATTTTCAACCCCATTTGATAATTTTTCTTAAAAATACTTCATTTGTTTGAATTTTTATTAAGTTGCATATCGATTTTGTTTAAGCTAAAATTTAAAAAAAAGTAATTGGAGAATTTAAATATGGCAGTAGAAAGACAAAGACAACACGAACAAGACCCTATGGTTAGAAAAACAAATTTTGATGCAGTAGAAACTAATTTTACTGATGAACAAGCAAAATTAGAAGCATCTAGATGTTTGAATTGTAAAAATCCTAGATGTGTATCAGGTTGTCCTGTAAATATTAACATTCCAGCTTTTATACACGAAGTAAAAGAAGGCGATATTAACAAAGCTGGCGAAGTGATTAGACAATCAAGCATGTTACCTTCGGTTTGCGGTAGAGTTTGCCCTCAAGAAAGACAATGCGAAGGTAAATGCGTATTAGGTATAAAAGGTGATGCCGTTGCTATCGGTGCTCTAGAAAGATATGTTGGCGACAACACTAAAGCTGTCGATACTGAAATTAAACCTTCTGGCAAAAAAGTTGCTATCGTTGGCTCTGGTTGTGCTGGTATCACTGCCGCAGCTGATTTAAGAAAAGCCGGTCATGATGTTACAGTATTTGAAGCTTTACACGAGCTTGGTGGTGTTTTAAGATACGGTATTCCACCTTTCAGACTACCTAGAACTGTTCTTGATAGAGAATTAACTTCTCTTAAAGAAATGGGTGTAAAATTCAACAAAAATGTTATTGTTGGTAAATCTATCACTCTAAAACAATTAGAAGATGACGGTTATGATGCAATATTCATCTGCTCTGGTGCTGGTCTACCTAAAATGTTAGGAATCCAAGGTGAAAACTTAAATGGTGTTTATTCTGCAAACGAATTCTTAACTCGTGTAAACTTAATGCACGCAAATGATGAAAAATATCCTACTCCATTAAGAGTCGGCAAAAAAGTCGCTGTAATCGGTGGCGGTAACGTTGCTATGGATGCGGCAAGAACATCTTTAAGAGCAGGTTTTGAAGAAGTACACATCGTTTATCGTAGAACTGAAGCTGAATTACCTGCAAGAAAAGAAGAAATTCGTCACGCTAAAGAAGAAGGCGTTATCTTCGATTTATTGCACGCACCTATTGAAATTTTAGGCGAAAACGGCTATGTAAAAGGTATGAAGTTTGAAATTATGGAACTTGGCGAACCTGACGAAAGCGGTCGTAGAAAACCAGTCGGCACTGGCAAATACACAGTACTTGATGTTGACAGCGTAATTGTTGCTTTAGGTACTGGTCCAAACCCTATTATTCAAAAATCTGCAACTTCTGAAGGTCTAGATATTTCAACTGATAACAAAGGCTACATTGTTATCAACGGTGAAACTGGCGAAACTTCTATCCCTAAAATTTACGCTGGTGGTGACGTTGCTCCTACAGGCCCATCAACAGCTATTAATGCTATGGGTGCAGGCAAAAGGGCGGCTAAAGCTATTAATGAAATGCTTAAATAGGCTTTTTATAATTTATATTCTAATTAACATGATGAGTTTATCGGCTTTTTCTGCCATTGATATAGACTCATCTGTTGATTATGAAATAAGAAAAAAATACAACCCTAATAAAATTGAAGAAGATTTACTTCCTCCGTTGCCTGATAAATTAAAAAACGATGTTCCTGTAAAATCAAATGAAGATTTTACAAAAACTTATTCAAAACCACAAAACAACAATAGTTTGCAAAATAACCTAACACCCGCAAAAAACTCGGTGAAACCTAGTCGAAAAAGGCAACAAATAACCTTAAAAAAAGGTACAAAACTGACATTGAGAACAACTTCTATCATCTCAGACAGAATGAGTAACGGTACAAAGGTTTATTTTAAACTTCCAAAACCCATAAATACAAGACATTTCTCGCTACCTTCTAATACTAAATTCGTTGGTGTTATTGTCGATGCTCATTCCCCACAAATCACTGGTAATGGGGGATTAATCGTCATAAGAATAGAAAAGGTCATTATTAATGGCGTTTCCCAAGAAATGAACGCAAAAGTTACTAAATCAAACTATAAAAAAGTATTTTTCAACAATATCAAAGGCAAAAGAAAATATTTAGCTAACTTATTAAACGCTGTAAATCCAGGGAAAAATTTCAATGACAGAATGTGGAAAACAACTAAACGCTTGGCTAATGACAATATTACAATAATATTCAGCCCATTTACTCTTGTTACTGGGCTAGTTGTTTACGGTGCAAACGTTGTAACTTCGCCTGTCATTGCCTTCTTTTCAAAAGGTGCTTCTATCTCAATCCCTGCAGATACTGCTTTTGAAATTAAATTGTTAGAAGATACAACTTTTTATAATTAATAAGGAGAAATTATGATATTTGAACTATTAGCAGCATCTATGATTAACGCTGACGTTGAAAAAATCAATTTAGCATCTGTAAACACAAAAGTTACAAACATCGAAAAAACAAGTCGACCAAATTTTTATCAAAAATTTGTCATGCCTGACAAAAACAAAACTGATTTCAAAACATTTCAAGATGTTATAATGTACTATCGAAACAGTACATTAATTGTAGTAAAAAATTTCAAACAACGAAAAAATGACCCTTCTCAATTTTTAAAATGGGTTGATTTACCATCTGAACAGCTTGCTGACAAAGGTTATGGCTCTCATTTGGACTCAATCTACAAACAAGCAAACGATTTGAAACAACGAAAACTTACAAACGATAGACCCCTTGTCGTTTTAGGTATTGGTGGTTCAAAACACACTGCAGAATTTTTATTAAATATGTATGGACTTGGAAACAAGGGTAAAGTTTATTTCTACTCTGATATAGACCCCGTAAGTTTTGAAAACTTTTTGAAAGAAGTTCAAAAACCTATTAACGAATTGAATTTTTTAGTTGTTTCAAAATCAGGTACTACATTTGAAACAAAAGATGGATTTGTTAGATTTGAAAAACAACTTTATGATTATTACAAAAAACAAGGTTTAGACGACAAAACAGCCTTAAATAAAGCACAAAGTCATTTTGCAATTTGTACTGATAAAACTGCAACCGATAAGAATTTAAGAGGTAAAATCGGTCATAAAAACGGCAAAGACAATGCATACATAAAAGAACTTTACATTCACGATGGTGTTGGTGGAAGATTTAGCATGTTTGATGATGCAAGTCTATTTGTAATCGCTTATGCTGGTGCACCTAAAGAAAAAGCCGTCAGAATGTTAAAAAAAGCAAAAGATACAAGCAAAATATGTTTGAGTGAAGATATTGAAAATAATCCAGCAATTTTATATGCAATTTTTAACGTTTTTTCTAGACAAAATGGCTACAAAATAACACAACAACAATATTTTGGTAAGCTTTTTGAAGGTGGCGGTGAAAACTGGATAAAACAACTTTATTTAGAATCTCTAAAAGATTTTGATTTTTCATCATCAAAAGCTCCTGATAGTATGCATTACGCCTCAGAAGGATTTTTCTACCCTCAAAATAGAGATAAATACCACATGGTTATGACAGCAATGTCACTTGATATCTCTAAAAATTACAACAAATATGTATCAGCAGTTTTGGCATCTTATGCAGAAACTGCACCTGTCGCATTAGAAGTTTTAGAAGTAGAAAATAATGCTATAAAACCTGAAGCTATTGGCGAATATATTCAAACTAAACATTTTGAAACAGTTTATTCAGGTATGCTAAGACGTCAGGCTGAAATCAAAGACACAACTAAATTACCGGAAGTTTTTCAATCTCACGTTGAAGTTTATAAAAACAAATTTAAACCAAATCAAAAATACGAATTGACCACAGGAGAATAAACTTATGTAAAAATAAAAATATTCGTGCTATTCTAGATTTATGGATAGCACGATTTTTTTTAACCCTGTATTAGTTTCCATAATATTGCTTTGCATACTTTGCATATGCAAAATAAATGTACTTTTGTCTATAATGATTTCTGCCATTGTTGCGGGCCTTATGGCACACATGAATATTACAGATATTATGAATACATTTATTTCTGGAATGGGTACAAATGCAGAAACAGCATTAAGTTACATTTTACTAGGAGCTTTTGCCGCTGCAATGACTCACACAGGACTTGCAACTGTTTTAGCAAAAAAAATAACACTTGTCATAAAAAATAATGCCTTAATTCTATATTTAATATTAACAGTTATTGCAATTTTATCCCAAAACCTAATTCCAGTGCATATCGCTTTTATACCAATTTTAATTCCACCATTACTTCATGTGATGAATGTTTTAAAAATTGATAGACGAGCTATCGCATGTTGTTTAGCCTTTGGTTTGAAAGCTCCTTATATTGTTATTCCAGCAGGATTTGGTCTAATTTTTCAAGGCTTAATCGCTGATAATATGACTCAAAATGGAATTCAAATTTCAATAAATGAGGTGTGGAAATCAACTTGGATTTTGGGAATTGGTATGCTTTTCGGACTTTTTGTTGCAATTTTTATCTCATATAAAAAACATCGAGAATACACAGATATAACTGTTGACGATACAGACAGCACTGATACAAAATTAACCAAAGAACACTACATAACTTTATTGGCTGCAGTTGCAACACTTGGAGTACAACTTTGGACAAAATCTCTGCCATTAGGAGCTTTAGTTGGCTTAGGAATAATTTTTGGAACAGGTACTATTAAACACCGAAAAATGGATAGACTTGTTGATGAAGGTATTGGTTTAATGGGTTACATTGCTTTTGTAATGCTTGTCGCAGCTGGCTTTGCACTTATTTTAAAATCAACTGGATGCATTGAAACACTAGTTAGCTCAACGATGACAATTA
>JBJFBU010000022.1:0-5816 GCA_051888595.1 Candidatus Gastranaerophilaceae bacterium
ATATTATATCATATAAACAACATTTTGTCAATATTTTTTTTATTCTTCGAATCTATCTTTTTCTACTCTTTTTTTCCAATAATTTTTAAGTATTCTGGTGTTCATAAGCTCATTAAAATCCATGTGCTGAATTTCTTCTGGGGACTTTGTTTTTGCACATATAATGCAGGACTGTACAAACTGCAATATAGCAATAAATGTATTGATGTTAAGACTGCCTTTAAACATTCTAAATTCTATAGTATTTTCATTTGATAAATTGATTGCGTAATAATGATAGTCGTGTCTATTTCTCTTGTTAGATTCATAAATAAAATCTTCTGTGTCCATATCTAATTTTTTAGCATATCTATCAATTTTACGCTGATTTCTGCGAGAAAACAAAACTACGTTATCCCAGTTTTTGTCAATTAAATACAGCAATTTGGATATATATAATTCTTCATTATCTTTGTAAAAATCCCTATTAAAATGCACATGAATACCACAAGTAGTTGTTTTGTCTGACGAGTAACCCATAGATACCAACTGTTTAAACAGAGTTTCATACTTGTCTACTATGCTCATGTGATACGCTAGCGTTGCTGGCTGTGTGATTATTTCTAATCCTTCATTTAAACTACCATCGTGAGAACAATAAACAAAATGGTCGTTTGTATTCATATATCTATTGATAAGTTCAACTGTATCATTGCTTTCTCCTGCTCCATCGATTTCAAGTTCTACACCTAAATATAATCCTAAATCGTCCTCATTCTTTTTATAGAATTTTAACGGTGGATAATATCTATGATAAGGAAGAACATAATCTCTTTCTTGACATTTTTTACATAATAAGTGTGATACATTGTTTTCAGCGTTTTCGATAAGCTCAATATCACCACATCTGTCACAGTTATAAAAATGAGAACTAAAACAATTATCGCAGACAGGTATTTTTTCGCCTGTTTCTGTATTGTTATACACATAACTTATATGTGTCGAACCGCAATATTTACACCTCTGAATTTTTATTAATTCAGCATTTTTTTTCTTTTGAGTATCCGTAGATTCAGCCCAACTATTATACAATACTTCTTTATACAAATTCGAAAATACATTACTGTTAAAAGAATTTACAATTTTTTTCAGTAATTCTTCTGTTGTATCTCTTACGACATAAACAAAGTCATAAGTAGTTCGAGAAGAATCTGATTCAGTTATATAAAAAACATACTGATTAGTTTTTTTATAAACAATTCCACAGGGTAAATCTGAACAATCGCAAATATTGCTCTGACTTGAATCTATTATAACATCACCAACAGAAATCTCATCAGATGATGTTACTTTAATTATATTACAATCTTTCATTATTCCGCTGCTCTGAACTCCGCTTTTTATGCGCATCTAAATCTCTCCTTATAAATTTATTTAATCAAAATTTTCAAACTGGTCAGGATATACTTCGACATTAGCAACAAAACTTACCTTATTAGTATTTGCATCATATACATTCACTTTAGTTCCTGCTAAACAAAAATCCATAAAGAATGGTGCTATATCCGCTGACAGATTTTTATTTTTAGTGTCTAAGAATCCATAATAATAATTGAAATCTTTATCTATAAAAAATCCTGCACCTTCTTCGTTTTTGACTATTTCACTAAATCCACCATCTTCTATTGTATATCCTTCAGGAAGTTGCATTAACGGAACGAGTTTGTTGGTTGTTTTTTTATTGTTATTTTTGTTTTCTTTCTTTTTATCCTCAGTAAGGTATCTATAATAATCAGGACATCCATAATAATCAGAATAGTCATCATAATCATAAAAATCTGGTAAAAGACTATTAGAACAATTTGTTCTTCTGTATCTGAAATAATTATCCTGATAGCTTGTATTGCTATAAAGTATTCCGTTATCTTCTGTAAAACCAGACGTTGTTATAAATCTACCATCTTTATTCAAAATAGCCATTTTGCTATCAATCAGCTTTTCAATAAGGTCTATATTAGCTGAACAATCAAACCAATCCTTATTTCTAGCAATATCATAAAGATAATCTCTGATAAAAACCGCAGTATCTGACATATTAGTTTCTTTTCTCGCTGTACTTCCTGTTAATGATATTGTACCATTATGTATAACAGCATAATCGCTAATATATTCTATCTTTTGTAATGCACCATTATCACTCTGTATAGGGAACGGATGTGTCATACCCTGATTTACACCACCATGTGTTGCTATCCTAAAATGGATTAAAACACCACGTTCTCTAAAATTATATCTATGATTATATGTATTGAAAGCATCTATAAAATCATTAAATTTCATAAATCCTTTTTTAATCACAACTCTTCCATTATGATTGAATGCAAAACCAGCACCATCATTATTGTTTCTAAAACAAGTTTCTAATATTTTGTTGTCAGGAACATCTACTCCTATAGGTTTAACTATCGCAATGCACATTGGCATTCCCTCCTTTTTTTTATTTGTCCATATTATAACATAAATATTCTATAATGTCAATCTTTTTTTACGCAGAATACTTTTGACATCTTGCTCCTTTGTTTTTATATTTATAAAATATTTTAATTAATTTTTTCGATGTTTTACTTGCACATGTTGTAGCCTGTGAAACACTTATCCTTCTTCTATTCTGTCTGTAACAATTTGTTGGTATAATAAAATTGTTTATTATACAATCAACCATATCTCCCCACATGTTTATTAGTTCAAAATATTGGTTAGGAGAATTAAATTTACTTAATCTAAATTCAATCCTGTTGTCGTGTGCTAAATTTATCCACGATGTATGTGTGGTGTAACTACTTTCGTGTCTGGCGTAAGGAACAAAATATCTGCCACAAATATCTACAACAAATGGCTTATTAATATCACTACGCATTTGATAATACAAGTCATCAAATATAAAATGTGAATATCTTCTTAAGACATTCATCGAATAAACATTAAAATAAGTTGGATGCCCTATATTGATATGCTGACCGCATCTACCATCGGAAAAATCAACATATTTACAAAATGTTGCAAACAGATTTCTCATATTTTTTAAGTTATTATATATTGGTGTTTTAAACTCTACACCATTTAATGGCAAACTACCATCATGCGTTGGTATTAAATTATATTTAGGCAAAAGCATTTTAGCTTTATCGTTCTGTGAATAAGGAACACACTCTAACTCAAAACCATATGTTTTACCATTTGAAGTTCTTTTTCTTACATTAGTATCGTTTTGTGTATAATAGCTTTTGTTGCACATACAAGAATTACAAATCACACCACCACCATCAGCAATTGAAACAAACTGATTTGGTATTATTGTTCTTCCACATCTTTTACATCTCATTTCTTTCACTCCTTTAAGTAGTTGTTTTGTTTTGTTGCTCATATTATAGCATGATTTAAACGAATTGTCAAGAATTATTTTTATTAATGCCTATTTATTATATATATAAATGTAAGGATTTTTTTAACGACAAACATCTTGACTTTTTTTTATTTTTATGATATAATCCTCTTACAAAATAATAAATCAGAAAGGGGGCTGATTAAATGTTGAAAATAAAAGAATATAAAAACTATTCTGTGAAAGTATTTAAAGCTGTTTTACTTCGATATAAATTTGTTCTTATAAATAACAACAACACATTGGCTCATATTATAGAACGTAATGATGATGATATTTTTACTGATATAAGATATTGTAGGTATCAATTTAACAAATTTTTAAAAGAAAATAAATTAAGTATTGAAGATGAAATAAATGTAATAATGTCAAATTCAGGATTTGTATTCAGAAAGGCAGGTTGATATTATTGATATATAGTTCATTAATATGCTCTAGCAGAAATTATACAGAAAAAGAACTTTTAGAAATTACTTGCAACAATCCAGTTATTTATGTATCAGAAGATGTATATATAAGAATGGATAAAAGTGCAGAAGATGGAAATTATGATTTAAGAAAATTCAGATATAACCTTATTCATTGGTTAAAGTCGGAATATCCTAAATTTAAAACTTCTAATTATAAAATTAAAGTTTTGTACCATAAATTTCTTAATGACTTTAAATTTTATCCAGTAATGAAAGTAGATGCAACTAATTAATAAATTAAAAAAAAGTACTTGACAAACCAATTAATATGTGATATAATTAACGTATAAATTGCAAAGATACAAACAGCGTTCTATTTAAAACTGTATCTTGCAAATTCAATAATACTGAATTTGAAAAGGAGAATGAATATGAGTGATTTTATGAAAGCGGTTTCAGAAGAACTTATAAATGGTTCAGAAAATTTATCAACAACAGAAAATGGTGCTCTGGGATATAGAAGTTCAGGCAAGGCTTTAGTTGACCTTAACTTCAAGGTTTCTAGTCTTAGAAATAAGAATAATAAAAAGATAATTGAAGAATTTGAAAAAGCTTTCTTTGAAAACAAAGAATTATCACTAAAGTGGTTATTTTACACAAGGGATATCAGAGGTGGTCTTGGAGAAAGAAGGATATTTAGAGTTATAACTAAATGGCTTGCTGACAATTACCCTGACACGATTAAAAATATTTTATACCTTATCCCTGAGTATGGCAGATGGGACGACTTAATCGATATACTTACTTCAACTAACAATAAAGAGATATTCGATATTGCTTCTAACATTGTTAGAAATCAGTTAAAGAATGATATTGTTGATATGTCAAAAGATAAAAGCATTAGCTTGTTGGCAAAATGGATGCCTTCCGTAAATGCTTCTTCACCTGATACAATAAAAAAGGCAAAAAAGATGCTTAAGATATTAGGCTTGACAGAGAGAGAGTATAGAAAAACACTTAGCAAACTTAGAAAATATATTGATGTTGTAGAAATTAAGATGTCTTCAAATAAGTGGTATAAAATAAACTACGAAACAGTTCCATCAAAAGCCAACCTAATTTATAAAAACGCTTTTATGAAACACGATGAAGATAGACGTTTAGATTATCTTGACAACCTTGTTCGTGGTAAAGCAAAAATAAATTCCACAACATTATATCCACATGATATAGTATCAAAATACACATTCGATAATTATCACTGTAGAACAAAAAAATTTGATGTCACTCTTGAAGAATTATGGAAAGCTCTTCCCGATAAAACAATTGAAAATACTTTAGTTGTCGCTGATGGAAGTGGCAGTATGTATACAGCAATTTCTGGAAATACTACAGCAGAGGATGTGTGTTGTGCGTTAGCAATTTATTTCTCAGAACATTCTAAAGGAGGATTTAATAATAAATTTATCACCTTTGGTAATAGACCGAGATTAGTAGACATCAGTAAGGCTGAAAGCCTTAAAGAAAAGATAGATATTACTTTATCAAATACTGATTGTTCTAATACTAATATAGCAAGAACTTTTGAACTTATTCTTAATACGGCTTTGTCTAATCATATGACACAAGAAGAAATGCCAAAAAATGTATTAATTATTTCTGATATGGAATTTGACACTGGTTGTAATTATAATACAACATTATTTAACGAAATAAGTCAGAAATTTATAGAACACGGATATAAACTTCCTAGACTTGTATTCTGGAATGTAAATAGCAGAACTGGTACTATTCCTGTAAAAGAAAATGAACTTGGAGTTGCTTTAGTATCAGGATTTTCAACCAACATCGTTGATATGGTTATGAGTTCAGAGCTTGACCCATATAAGTGTTTATTAAAAGTTCTGTTATCAAAGAGATATGAACTTATTAAACTTGAAACTCAACCTAAATAATTTCCGAAAAGTACTTGACAAACTATCTAT
>JBJFBU010000023.1:0-5809 GCA_051888595.1 Candidatus Gastranaerophilaceae bacterium
CAAAAATGGGTAAACTTCAGTTAAAAGATTCAGAAAATGATTCTATTTTGAATTGTATTCTTTGGGAAGAAACTCTTAATAGAATGGATTCAAAGATTTTCAGAAGCGGAAATAAAGTAAGAATTGTTACAGGTAGTTTTAATGAAAAATATAATAACTGCCTTGTTTCAGCATTGGAATTAGTTGAAGAAGCAATGACAGGTTTGACTGAAGAACAAACAGAACAGTACTATTCCGGTATTTTAAATTACATTGATAAAATTAGTAATGAAGAAAAGAAAAATTTCTTAAAAGATTTATTTAGTAAACACGAAAAAGAATTAAAAGTTGCACCGGCAGCGAAACTTATGCATCATAATTTTATAGGCGGACTTTTAGTTCACACATATGAGTGTTTACAAATTGCAGATTCTATTGTAAATATGATTTTTCAAAAAATAAATTTAGACGATTTGTATATGGCGTGTATTTTGCATGATTTTGGTAAAATATATGAATACACTGTTGATTTGGAAACAGGTTTAATCGATTACAATGAAGACTTTAAAAAAGAGTGGATAACTCACTCACAATATGGTTTTTCATTATGTATGACAAATGGTTTTAAAAACGTTGCCCGTATGATAGCTGCACATCATGGTAGAATTGAATGGGGTGCAATCATTGATTTGAATGAACGTGATTTAGAACCTTATGTATATTTAGTTCACCATATAGATGATTTGTCTGCAAAATTTGGTAAAACAAATGTGGCTATGTTAAAATAGGAAATTATGAAAGTAAGTTATAAAGTACCAGCAACAACTGCAAATTTAGGACCGGGGTTTGATTGCCTTGGCTTGGCGTTGCCAATTTATAATATTGTAACTATTGAAGAAACTGTTATGCCAAGTACTGGAATTGAAATTAATGTTATGAAAGACATTGAAAATGAAGAAATGCTTGAATTAAACAGTGTGCCGAGAGATAAAGATAATATTGTTTTTAAAGCGGTTGAAATGCTTTATAACATGGTAGGACAAGATCCTAGTGAGCTTAAAATAAACATTCAATCTAGTATTCCAATTGCAAAAGGTTTAGGCAGTTCAGCATCAGTAATTGTTGGCGGGCTATTAGCTGCAAATGAATTACTTGGTAATCCTGCAGATGAAGCAGCCTTATTATCAATAGCAACTGAGGTTGAAGGACATCCTGATAATGTTGTTCCAGCAATTTTAGGCGGAGTTGTAATGTCAACAATTGAGGATGATGGATCAGTTTTATATAGAAAACTTAATTGGCCTCAAAATTGGAATATAACAGTTTGCGTTCCGGATTTCGAGCTTGCAACAAATATTTCACGTTCTGTGTTACCTTTGCAAGTCCCAATGGAAGATGCAAAATTTAACTCTCAACACTTTGCAATGCTTGTTCACGCAATTGATACAGAAGATGCTGAGTTGATGAAGTCAGCTTTGAAAGACAAATTACATCAACCATATAGAGAAAAATTAATTCCAGGATTTAAGGAAATTAGGGAAGCTTTAAAACACGAAGAAAATGTTTTAGGTGTTGTTATTAGTGGTGCAGGGCCTGCGATTGTTATTATTTCTCAGAACAATGATATTGAAAAAATTAAAAGTATTGTTAAAGAAACATGGAACAATTTGAATGTTCACTCTGATGTAAAAACCTTAAACATAGAAACTTGTGGTGCTAGTAAACTTGTTTAGAAAAATAGTGTAAAATTTCAGTACCAAAAAGTAAAATCCCGATGCAGGCACTAAAAATTGTTGCAACGATTACAGCTCCAGCAGAAATGTCTTTTGCCATGCCAACAAGGCGTGAATATTTGTTGTGAAAAACTGCATCTAGTCCAAATTCAACGCTTGTGTTTATAAATTCTGCAACCATGACATTTGAAATTGCCATTATTAATATGCATATTTTAGTAACATTCATTTTTAATATAAATGCTAACACTAAAACGCAAACTGCTGCAAAAATGTGAATCTTTATATTTCGTTCACTTTTTACTGATAAACGAACACCTCTTCCAGCATTTTTAAATGTATGAAATATGTTTTGTGACTTAAATTTAGACATTTTTATCCTCAATTTTGTTCAATGCTAATTTTTGAGCTTCAACAATAAAATTGTAATCTTCTTCTGTTTGGTGGTCAAATCCTAATAGGTGCAATATTCCATGGGCTATTAAAAAACAAAGTTCATATTCTTTGCTAACGCCTTTTTCTTCCGCAGATTTTGTAATTTTATCAAGGGCTAAAATTATTTCTCCCAAATTTATTTCATTATCAAATATAAAACGATCTTCTTCTGCAGTATCAGCAAATATTGCAAATGTGATTATATCAGCAACATAATCTTTATCTCGATATTTTTTATTGATTTGGTGCGTTTTTTCTCCATTACAATATAAAATATCAAAAGAAATTGTATCAAAATCGTACCCATTTAAGCAAGAATTTTCGCAAATATCGTTTCGCATTAAATAATACTCTAAAATTCTTCGAGCAATTAAAATGAGTTTTGCTTCGTCAACTTTCCAACTTTCATAAATGTTTTCACTAAAAATATTAATTGTCGGTTTTTTCATTTTTACCGTTTTCCAATTCTTTTATTTTTTTACTCATTTCTTTATCCATAATATGTATATGACTTGGCAAAATAACTTTAGTCTTATCTAATTCATCAACTATATCTTCGTGATATTTAATTCTATCGTGCTGAGTACCTCTTAAAATTCTGCTAAATGTAGTGGCAATTGTTTTTAAGTCTGCTAATGTCAAAGGTGAATCTGAAAGTTGGTTATCATTGATTCTTTCATCAATAATTTTTTCAATAATAGATTCTATTTCTTCAGATGTGCTTGCTTTCATTGCTCTAACAGCGGCTTCAACAGCATCTGCAATCATTAATATGGCAGCTTCTTTAGTTTTTGGTTTTGGTCCAGAATATCTAAATTGTTCTTCTTTAACATTTTCAGCTCCTTCTTCTTGTACAGCTTGATTGTAGAAATAGCTTGCTAAACTTTCACCGTGGTGTTGAAGAATAAAATCATTAATTATAGGTGGAAGTTTTTCTTCTTTTGCAATTTCAACACCATCTTTTGTATGTGCTGTAACAACCATTTTGCTTAATCTAGAGTTTAATTTTTTATGAGGATTTTCTATTCCAAATTGAGATTGGTTTTCAACGAAAAATAAAGGTCGTTTTAATTTTCCAATATCGTGATAATAAGCTCCAACTTTTGCTAATATTGGATTAGCTCCAATAGCTTCAGCTGCAGCTTCGCAAAGGTTTGCAACCATTAAACTATGGTGGTATGTTCCAGGAGCTTCCATTTGTAAACGTTTTAAAATTGGTTGGTTGTGGTCAGCCAATTCAGCAAGTCCATAAGGTGTAACAATTCTGAAAACACTTTCCAAAACAGGAAGTAAGCCTAGTGCAATCATACTGCTTAAAAGTCCGTTTGCAAAAACTAGAGATGCATCTCTTACTATGATGATATTTTCGACATCAATTAAGAATTTTTCTAATAAATAAATACATGTAACGAACAAAGCTCCAGAACATGCAATGTAAAGACCTGCTCTAATTAAGTCAAAACGTCTTGTAAAGTTGACTTTAGCCATAAGAATTGCTGAAACGATATTTAATAGTGTAAAAGCAGTCATAAATTGAATATCATAATGCATTGCCAGTGTTAAAAGTGATAACATTAGCATTGAGCAAACAAATGCAACTCTTGGATTAGTAAAAATTGAAACAATAATTATATATGCTGGAAATTGTATGATATAAGGTGAAAAACCTGTAGGTAACAAAACTGTTATAAATGATAATAGCAGTGATAAAAGGGCAATAATCAATAATTGATTTTTTTTAATTTCTTTTTCAAAATTACCCTGATAAATTAAAAAGATTAACGTAGAAATGGAAATAAAGAAAAACATTCCTAAAACACCATTAACGTTGAGTTCAACAAGGTTATATCCAGCTAGACGTAAGGCATCTCGTTTTAACTTTGTAACAGGTTCACCTTCAAAAAGAATTTTGTCGCCCTTTTCAAAAGTTACTTCATAAGGTTTTACTGCATTTTGAGCATTCTTTTTAGCTATATCTGTTGCAAATTCGTCAATAACCAAGTTTGGTACAATAATTTGATCTAAAAGAGTTATGATAACTGTAGCTTGGTTTTTAGATGTTTCAGGAGCTAAATGACGTCTTATCAGGTTTTTCAATACAGATTTTTCTACATCTTTTTCGCTTATCCCTGCATTTAAAACGTTCATTAATGTTAAATTTGATTTATCAAATAATATTTTAAGATTTTCTTCAGAAGATTTTAATAAAAAAGTTATTACAAAACGAGTCCTAGACGGAGATTCTTCAGAGTCAAACAGTAAACCCATCTCCTCTCTTTTTGTTTCTGGAGAAGTTTGTTTTTGTCGAATTTTTATAATTGAATTTTGTAGAGAAGACAAATTGTTTTTAATGAAATCGTCCTCTGTCACTGTCAAAATAGGTTCAACTTTTTGTGCAACTTCTTTTCGACGTTGTTCTGTTCTTCTTGTATCTTCAACAACAATTGTCTTTTGAGTAATAATATCTTTTCTACTTATACCATTTTCAACAACTTGTTGGAACAAGAAGTTTTGAGATGAAATAATTATTGTCAAAAGTATTGAAAATACTAAAAACAAAAGGATATTTGCAAATTTTGTTGATGTTACAAATTCTTTTACGGTTTCTGATAGTTGAAGTTTATTCACAATATGTACCTACAATAATTAAGCTAGATTTAATAATATTACTTACCATTTTATTACATACTTAAAATTTTGCAAATATGGAATCAATATTTTTTAAATATTCTTTTTCATCAAAGCATTTTTCAATTTCTTCTTTAGATAAAATTTCCTTAATATCATTGTCTAGAGCTAAATTTTCTTTGAAATTTCCATCATTATCAATAGCCATTAGAGCATTTTTTTGTACAATTTCATAGGCTTTTTCTCTTGTCAAACCTTTGTCTATAAGTTTTAACAACACTTTTTGGGAGTATACAATTCCGCCATATAAATTTGTATTTTTCAACATATTTTTTTCGTAAACAACAAGGTTTTCAACAACAGAATTAAATCGATTTAACATGAAATCAACTAAGATGGTGCTATCTGGGAAAATAATTCTTTCGGCAGAGCTATGAGATATATCTCTTTCATGCCATAAAACAACGTTTTGCATTGCGACTTGTGCATTTCCTCTTACAACTCTTGAAAGTCCACATAAATTTTCGCATAAAACTGGGTTTCGTTTGTGTGGCATTGCAGAAGAACCTTTTTGATGAGATGAAAAACTTTCCTGTAATTCAAAAATTTCAGTCCTTTGTAAATTTCTAATTTCGGTTGCAAATTGTTCAATTATTGTTGCAATCATTGCTAATTCGTTCATATAGCGAGCGTAGACATCTCTTGCGATTATTTGAGTGGAAATTCTTGCTGGCTTAAGGTCAAGATTTTTGCAAACTAGTTGCTCAATTTCGACAGGTACATTGCTGTAAGTGCCGACAGGTCCTGAAATTTGACCCACTCTAACTTCATCTGCAACAATAAGAAAATTCTTGTAAGCTCGTTCAAAAGTGTCTAGCCAGTTTAAAAGTTTAACTCCAAAGGTCATTATTTCTGCATGAATCCCGTGCGAACGTCCGATGCAGACAGTGTCTTTATACCTTTTTGACATTTTCTTTAAGGTTACAATAATGTTTGCTAAATCGTCTGCTATTATTGATGAAGCATCTTTTATT
>JBJFBU010000024.1:0-5793 GCA_051888595.1 Candidatus Gastranaerophilaceae bacterium
GCCAGTACCAGTTAATTTTATTGGTTTTTTAGTACAATAAACAACGCTTAGAGCAGAACCACCACGAGAATCACCGTCCAATTTTGTTAATACTAAACCAGTCAAATTAAGCTGAGCATCAAAGTTTTCTGCAACATTAACAGACTCTTGCCCTGTCATTGCATCGATTACTAATAATTTTTCATGAGGAGAGAAAACTCTGTCTATCAAAAGTAATTCTGCCATCATGTCAGTATCAATTTGTAAACGACCAGCTGTATCTAGAATAACAACATTAAATCCATTGTTTTTTGCATAATTTAAAGCGTTTTGTACAATAGATTGAACATCAGTATTACCTTCTTCTGCATAAACCTCTGTATTAATTTGTTTTCCTAACGTTTGCAATTGTTTTACAGCTGCTGGACGATAAACGTCACATGCAACTAATAAAGGATTTTTTCCCTCTTTTTTAAGTTTTACAGCTAATTTTGCACTTGAAGTAGTTTTACCAGACCCTTGTAGACCAAGCATCATTATTACAGATGGATGTCCTGTCAAATTTAGAGGACTAACTTCATTACCCAAAAGACTAACTAATTCATCATGTACAATTTTAACTAACTGTTGGGCAGGATTAACTCCTTTTAAAACTTCTTCGCCTTCAGCACGGTCTTTAATATTTGAAATAAAAGCTTTTACAACTCTCAAGTTTACATCAGCTTCCAACAACGCACGTCTTATTTCACGCAAAGCCTCTTGCATATTATCTTGAGTCAGTTCTTTATTACCCGAAGTTTTTTGAATAATATCTTGTAATTTTTCGCTTAAATTATCAAACATTTTTACCCCTTAAATCTACATGTATATATATAAAATATAACACAAAAAAATCCGACACCTGTCGGTATTGTATTTTCATCTTGAGCAAAGTTTAATTAATAGTATAGAAATGAGGAATAATATGGAAACAATCACAATTACAAATGAAATTAATAACACAATTGAAAATATTTTTAAATTTATAAAAGAAAACAAAGAAATAAATGAAGATTATATAGACTACACAAAAACTATGGGTATTTATAATTCTCCAGAAGCTCAATCGAAAGAATATTATGTAACATATATTTTTGAAAGATGTTTACCAAACATAAATAAAACACCTTTAGAAGTTTTTAACGAAACAAAATCTAATGAAATTTCAAAATCAATGGAAAACGCATTTTCATCAATATTTGAAGTAAAAAAGACATTAAAAAATGGATTTGAAACATACAACATTATAAATGAAAAGAAATATACTCTAAACATAATTTCTAAAATGACAAATTTTAGAGGAATAGGTTCAGGACAATACATTGTAGCTAGAATTATTGAATACAGAGGCGAAATTTATATAGTAGAAATTGTGGGTCATTTGCCTGAAAGCAAAAAAGAAGATGCTATGAGATATGCTATGGCAAAAATAATTCAAGAGCCATATTTGGTATACGAAGACAACGAAGAAAAGCACAATGAAATTTTGCAAAACATTTCAATGATGTATGACAAATTTATAGAAGCGTTTAACACAGATGAACTAATAACAATGAACGAACATGCGGACTCAATAATTGGCAATTTTAACGATTTTGTTGAAAACGGAATACCCATAAACATAGAAGGCAAAATTGTAGAGCCAAAAGACCTAAAATATTTTGAAATAACAGATTTTAATAATAGCTATAATAACTTTGTAGAAAAGTCTTTGCAAGGTTTTTCTTCTCACAGAAAACATTATGATGTAGGTATAATCTATGACAAAGAAAACGGATTATATGTTGTACCTTTCTACAAGACACTTTTGACAATATTGCAAGATAACTCTTTAGAAACAATAGAAAATGCAGAAAAATGCATAAAAGATTTTCTAACCTCAGATACCATTTCACTCGCAATATTAAAAAGAATTTGTGCAAAACATCCAAATTTTGTTGAATTGGCAAATAAAATTAATAACGAAAATTTAAGTACAGATGAAATGTTAAACAAATATAAAAAAACTTACATAAAACATCGTATATATTCGCAAACAGCTATACTTTACAGCTCAAATGTATTCACAGACACACTTGATAATGTCATTGAGAAAAAAGAAAAATCTCCACAATTTGAATATGCGAAAGTTGGTAGAAACGACAGATGTCCTTGCGGTAGCGGTAAAAAATATAAGCACTGTTGCGGAAAATAAGAAATCGTTTACAATTTTGTACTAAAAATATCTTCCGCCTTGTCAATTTCACCGAAATTAATAAAAGTACAGGCTAAAAATAACTTTATTGGCAATAAAAGAATATTAATAAATATTTTAAATATATTTGTTAATATTCTTTTATTTTTCATAATTACCCTTACATTATATATACATTATAAATGTATGTTTATTTTAAAACATGTACCATAATATTGTCAAGTAAAATACAGTATTATGTAAGGGTAAAAATGGAAAGAAAATTATTCAGAAGTGGTAATGGTTGGGCATTATTTATGCCACAAACTATTTTGCAACTATTAAAGGTAAACCCTCTAACAGATAAAGTTGAATGTATCATGGAAAATGACGTTTTAAAAATAAAAAAAGCAAAAAATCCGGATATACAAGAACATTAGCTTCAATAAAAATTTTTAAAACAAAATATTGACTTTTAAAAATAAATCATTAAATAGACATTGTAACGAGAATAAGGAGAGATACAATGTCTATTAATGCAATTAAAGCAAATATGCTTGCTATTCAATCAAAATTGAATTTAAAAAAAGAAGCTAATGAGAAAGTTAGCAATCCAACAAATCAAACAACACAATTTACTCAAGAAAAACAACAAATTTCAGCGGATGATGTATTCAAATACATGTCTGCAACATCAAACATGCCTGTACACACAAGAAAATCGGTAAATGTTAAAGCCTACGTTGATGAGGAGAGTGCATCAAGAATTTCAAATTCAATGACAAAATTTGAAGATGAGTTCAAGACAAAATTATCATCTGTAAAATCAGAATTTGGCAACATTTCAAACGATTTAGCCGAAAAAATCACATTGCTTATGTTTTAAAAATCATTAATTTACTCGACAATACACACAAGAATTGCATTATGTAGATACTTGCCCGAAGAAATTCGGGCTTTTCTTTTATTCTTTTAAAAGTTCACGCAATTTTTTTAATTGGTCCCTAATTTCAGTAGCCCTTTCAAAATCTAAAATTTTAGCGGCTTTGTGCATATCTTTTTCCAATTTTGAAATAAGTTTTGGCAAATCTTTTTTCTCAATACCTAAATCTACCATTTCTTCGGCAACAATATCCTCAAAATTACGATAACTAGCAACTAAAGATAACAAATTATTTTCAATAGGTTTTTTAATTGTTTTAGGAATGATACCGTACTTTTTGTTATGGGCGAGTTGAATTTCACGTCTACGTTCTGTTTCATCAATGGCATGTTTCATAGAATCAGTTATATTATCGGCATACATAATAACTTCACCACAAGAATTTCTTGCAGCACGCCCAATTGTTTGAATTAAACTTGTTTGAGAACGTAAAAAGCCTTCTTTATCTGCATCCATAATTGCAACTAAAGAAACTTCTGGAATATCTAATCCTTCTCTTAACAAATTAACACCAATAAGTACATCAAATTCACCCAGACGCAAATCTCTAAGAATTTCGATACGTTCTAAAGATTGAACCTCACTATGCAAATATCTTACTTTTATACCTTCTTGAGTAAAATAATCACACAAATCTTCAGCCATTCGTTTTGTAAGAGTTGTAATAAGCACTCTTTCATCTTTTTTAGTACGTTTTTCAATCTCAGCCTTTAAATCAGGAATTTGCGATTTAATAGGTCTTACATAAATTTTTGGATCAACTAATCCTGTTGGTCTGATAATCTGTTCAACATACTGTTCAGATGTTTCAAGCTCAAATTGAGCAGGAGTTGCAGAAATATAAATTTTTTGACCAACTTTATTAAAGAATTCTTCATTTTTTAAAGGTCTATTATCCTTCGCACAAGGCAATCTAAATCCATATTCAATTAATGTATCTTTTCTTGCAGCATCACCATGAGCCATACCTTTTAACTGAGGTAGAGTAACGTGAGATTCATCAACAATAGTCAAAAAATCCCCTTTAAAATAATCTAAAAGTGTTGCTGGAGCAGAACCAGCTGGTCTACGTTCGATTATTCTGGAATAATTTTCAATCCCTGAACAATACCCCATTTCTTTAATCATTTCAATATCGTACTTAACTCTTTGCTCCAAACGTTGTGCCTCAATAAGTTTATTTTGGCTATTTAATTCAACCAACCTAGATTGTAATTCTTGTTTTATTAAAGAAATTGTTTCTTCAATATTATCATCATAAGCCAAATAATGCACAGCAGGATAAATTACAGTTTTATCAACTGCTTCTAAAATTTCACCGGTAGTATTGTCAATTCTAACTATTTTTTCAATTTCATCACCAAAAAAGTAAATCCTAGTAACAATTTTTTCGTAACTTGGAATAATTTCGACAATATCACCTCTAGCTCTAAAATTTGCACGTTCTAAAACTAAATCGTTTCTTGTATATTGAACACTAACAAGATGTTTTAGCAAATCTTCTCGAGAAATTTCCATACCTACAGATAGCTCAATTGCCCCCTTAAAGTAATTTTCAGGAAGACCCAAACCATAAATACAACTTACAGAAGCAACAACTATAACATCATTTCGTTCATACAAGCTTCTTGTAGTATTATGACGTAATCTATCAATTTCTTCATTTATACTTGCAGATTTTTCAATATAAGTATCTGTTCTGGGAATGTATGCTTCTGGCTGATAATAGTCATAATAACTGATAAAATATTCAACAGCATTTTCAGGAAACAATTCTCTAAATTCGTTATATAGCTGAGCAGCAAGCGTTTTATTATGAGCAATAATTAAAGTTGGTTTTTGTACTTTTTCAATAACATTTGCAATAGTAAAAGTTTTACCAGAACCAGTAATACCCAAAAGAGTTTGTGAATCGAAGCCCAAATTAATGCCATTGACTAATTGTTCAATAGCTTGTGGCTGGTCACCAGAAGGTGAATATTTAGATACAAGTTTAAAACGATGTTCTTCCATAAGAATATTTTAGCACAAAACGCAAAATCACTAATTGCATAACTTGATGAGATTTGAACATGCCAAATATTTATTTTGAGAATAAAGGTCATCTTACATAATCAAACTAGTTGCTGTATCTTTTGTGTTTGCCAAAATAGATACCACAATATAGCATAACAAAATTATGAATATAATATGAAAAAAACACAATAAAAAAGAGTCACATTACTGTAACTCTTTTTTAATCTATGTTTATATAAATACAAATTAGTATCTGTAGTGAGCAAAAGCTTTGTTAGCTTCAGCCATTTTGTGAGTATCTTCACGTTTTTTGCAAGCTTGACCAGCACCATTTGAAGCGTCTAATAATTCACTTGTTAATTTATCAATGAAAGATTTACCGCTTCTGTTTTTTGCAGCTGCAATAATCCAAGAAGAAGAAAGAGCAAAACCTCTATCAGCTTTAACTTCTAAAGGTACTTGATAAGTAGAACCACCAATACGACGTGCTTTAACTTCTAACAATGGAGTAGCGTTAGTTAATGCTTTTTGGAAAATTTCCATAGGTTGTTCATTAGTTCTTTCTTTAATTCTTTCTAAAGTTGAATAGAAAATTCTTTCAGCTAAAGACTTTTTACCGCGTCTCATAACACGGTTGATGAAT
>JBJFBU010000025.1:0-5777 GCA_051888595.1 Candidatus Gastranaerophilaceae bacterium
ACCCCGCAGAAACTGCAAAAAGCTAGAAAAGAAGGTCAGGTTGTAAAATCAAAGGATTTTTCAACTGCGATTTCGTTATTAGTCTTGTTTGTTGCTATAAATGGTCTAGCACCTTTTATTTGGCAACAGATTACTCAATTATTTATTCTGTTATATGAACAAATTCCAAACCAGCATTTAGCGACGATAAACTTATCTTATATTTTTACAATTACAGTGTTGCCGTTAGTGTTAATTATTGGACCAATATTGTTTTTAGCGTGGTTGGTTGCAATTTTAGCAGATTTTATTCAGGTAGGACCTTTGGTTGCTACAGCTCCATTGATGCCAAAATTGGATAAGTTAAATCCAACGAAATACTTTAAAAACTTGATGAATGTTAAAACATTTTTTGAATTATTTAAGAATATTTTGAAAGTGTCTATTTTGGGATTTATTGGTTGGTCTGTATATTCAGCACATTTAAAGGATATTTTGCGTTTAGCATCAATAGACAATAATTTTGCAGTTATGATGGAATTCGGTAGTTTAATTGTAGAATTTATTTTTAAAGCTTGTTTAGCGTTTTTAATTATTGCAGCGGCTGATTATGGTGTTACAAAATGGAAATTTCTTAAAGACCAAAAAATGTCTTTTAAAGAAATTAAGGATGAATATAAAAATACAGAAGGTGACCCAAATGTAAAGGCAGCATTACGTCAAAGACGTATGCAAATGTTGCAAAAGGGTATGATGGATGCTGTACCTGAATCAGATTTTGTTGTTAGAAATCCTTTACATATTGCTTGTGCACTAAAGTATAATCAAGCTGAAATGGAGTGTCCTGTTTTAACCGCAAAAGGTTCAGAACTTATTGCACAAAAAATTATTAAAATAGCGGAAGAACATAATGTTCCTGTTATTGAAAATCCACCAGTAGCAAGAGCGTTATACCGTATTGTTGATGTAAATCAATACATTCCGCCAGAATTGTATAAGGCTATTGCAGAAATTTTAATTTTTGTGTATAATTTGAAAAAGAATCGAAAATAAAATAAAGATTTAACTAGTTAAAGATGCAAATGCAAAGTAATAATACAAGATTAAAAGAATATATAGATATTGTTCAAAAGGTTGCGAAAGTTGAGCAACGTCGTATTCCTTCACACATGGTTGAGTACGAAGAATTGGTCAGCATTGGAATTATTGCGGTGCAATCTATGATTAACGGCAAAACTGATGAAGAAATGGAGCATTACAACTCTGCATATATTGGTACAGCTGTTCGTTGGGCAATTAGAAATGAATTAAGAAATAGATACAAGTGGTATTCTTTAAAACATAAAAAAGAAGATGAGGGGTCAGATTTATCAGCAACCGATGAAGATGGAATTGAAGTAACACCATCTAAAGTTAGAGAAGCTGTTTATGAAACAATCTTATCTATTGATAGTTTGGCTATGGCTAATTCTGATAATGATTCACCTTTTGACTTTGTGAAAGATACAAGAGCAATGCCAGATGAAGCTGCTGAAATTACTGAAATGGGCAGAATGATAAAAGAAGCAATTGCAACATTACCTCAAAAGGACAGAACTATTGTAGAGTATCGTTTCTACAGAAACATGCAAGTAAAAGAAATTGCAAGACAAGTAGGTTTGTCATCTTCTCGTATTACTCGTATTGTTCAAGCTGCTTTAAATACAGTTAGAGAATATTTAGAATCACATGATCAGCATGATTTTTAGATTTTATATTATATCTCCTGTGTATATTTCCTTCCCATTAATGACTATAGCTCCATTGTCATTGATCGAATCGACTGTACCTGTGATTGTTTCATCAAAATTTGTTATAGAAATTTCTTTGTTTAAGAAATTTGCCCTTTTTGTGTAAGCATCTTTTATTGTAGTAAAACCTTTGTTTAAAAATTTTTCATAATCATTGAAGAAATTGTTTATAAATTTTTCAAGAAATTCAGTTTTATCAACATTTTTGTTTATTTCTAAATTTAGTGATGTGACTTTTTTATTTATTTGAGAAAAATCCTTTTTATCAGCGTTTAAATTTATACCAATACCAATAACTAAACCTTTTAGAGTGTTATTTCTAAAAACTGTTTCAGCTAAAATTCCAGATATTTTTTTATCGTTTATTAATATATCATTTGGCCATTTTATTTTTGGAGAAATTCCGTAGCCTTCAAATATTTGAGAAAGTTTTAAAGCTGTAAATTGTGTTAAATTTGAATAGACAGGCTTTAATTCATTTGATGGCTTTAAAATTATTGATAAAAATAAATTTTCTGAACCTAAATCAACCCATTTTCTGTCAAAACGACCTCTACCATTTGTTTGGTTGTAAGTATAGACAATTGTTTTGTCGTCTAAAGTATCTATATTTTGTTTTGAGTAAGAGTTTGTCGAATCTATAGTTTGTAAATATTTTAATTTCATAAACTTAATTTATAACAAATATAAAATATTTGCGAAATTTTTTTTACGTTGTAAAATTATTTACAAGAGGATAATAGTATAATTGGAAAATGATATATGAGTGAAGGACATTGGATTGTAAACATTGGAAATTTTGCTTTTAATATGGACACATTGATTACGATGTGGGTTACAATGGGCTTGTTGATAGTAGTTTCGTTCATTGCAACTCGAAAATTATCTATTGTTCCCACAAAAATCCAAATTGTTTTTGAATCAATTATAAACTATTTTGCAGGTATTACCGCTTCAAATATGGGTGAAAAAGAGGCTAAAAAACATTTACCTCTTCTATTAACTTTGTTCATGTTTATTTTGACTGCAAACTTATTAGGTCAATTACCTTGGAGATTAATCCATTTACATCAAGGTGAATTAGCATCACCTAACAATGATATTAATATGACAGCCGCAATGGCAATTATTGTTTCAATATATTATGTTTACTATGGAATTAAAAAGAAAGGTTTTCATTTCTTTATTGAAAACTTTAGAATAGACGGTATAATGATAGCACTTGTTGATTTGCTAGAATTGTTTGTAAGACCATTCTCATTAGCACTCCGACTTTTTGCTAACATATTGGCTGGTGAAATTTTGGTTTTCACTTTTGCTAGTATGTGTGCTTATTTTGCACCATTACCATTTATGTTTTTTGAAGTTTTCGTGGCTTTAATTCAAGCATTAGTATTTACATTATTGTCAACAACATATATTGCGTTGGCTGTAAATGAAGAAGAATAGTATAAAATTTAAAGATAAAGGAGAAAAATTATGGCAGTAGAACAAATCGTACCTCAAGTTGCAGCATTTAGTAAATTAGGTGCAGGTATTGCAATTGGCTTTGGTGCAATCGGTGGTGGTATTGGTATCGGTTTAGCAACAAAAGGTATGTTAGAATCAATGGCTAGACAACCTGAAATTGCAGGTAAAGCATTCATTAACTTTATTATCGGTTTAGGTTTGGCTGAAGCAACAGCTATTTATGCATTGTTTATTGCTTTACAACTTATTGGTTAGTTTTGATTTAAGGAAGATTATCAGTTATGGAATTTAACGCTACATTTATAGTTGCATTTATAAGTTTTATTGTATTCACTATTATAATGAATGCAATCTTGTACAAACCCTTAAGCAGTATTGTTTCAAAGAGAAAAGAACTTATTGATTCTAATTATAATGAAGCAATGAAAAATTCCGATAAATCAAAGAGTCTTTTAAATGAAAGAGAAAATAAGTTAGATAACGCAACTAAAAAAGCAAAAGAAAAAATTACTGATAAAACTGATGAAGCTAATAAACAAAAAGATTCAATGACATTAAATGCTAAGCAAGAAGCCCAAGAAAACTTAGAAAAGAATAGGATTTATTTTGGAAATGCTACTAAAGATGCAGTTGTTGAATTAAAATCTAGTGTTGTGAATTTAGCTCAGGATATATCAGATAAATTTTTGAAGAATAAAGACAAGATTAACAATGTAGATTATGAGTTAATCGAAAGTATTATGCAAGGTAAATAATGGAAATTTGGAACAAAATTGTAGAATCTAATACATTTAATTTTATAATATTTTTACTTATCTTTGTATGGATTTGTAAAAAATGTAAAATTTCATCAATGATTGAATCTATGCAAAAAAGAGTAATTTCTTTAATTGAAGATGCAAAACAAGCAAAGGAAAAGTCTATTGATGAGCTTAAAAATACTCAAAATTTTATTGCAAATGTAGAAAATGAAGTTGAAGAAATTTTGTCTACATCAGAACAAAATGCTGAAAGATTAGGTCAAAAAATTCTAAAAGATGCAGAAATTCAAGTTTCTAGTATTTTGGCAAATACAGATAAAGTTGTTGAATCAGAAGGTCAAAAAATAATTTCATCATTGTCTAAAAAAACAACTATTGCTTCTATTGAAGTTGCAAAAAAACATATTATAGATACGTTAAATGAACGTCCGCATTACCATGCAGATTTTATTAACGATAGTATTGATGAACTTGATAGGTTGAAATTTTAATGAGTGTAGATAAAAATTTATTAATAGCAGAAAGATATGCTCAATCTCTTATAGATTTTGGAAATGAAGGTAAATTGTCATTTATGACAATAACTACTGATTTAGTTAATATTCAAACGATACTTTCAAAATCTTCAGATTTGTTTGATGTATTGACAAATCCATTAGTTTCAGTTGAAAACAAATTGGATGTTATAAGTGCTGTATTTTCGAATGAAATTGATACTTTGCTTGTTAATTTCTTGAAAATTTTAGTAGAAAGGGATAGATTTGCAATTATTAGTGATATAATTGCTGTTTATAATACTTTACTTGATAAGGTAAATGATGTAGCTAGAATTGAAGTTATTTCTGCGGTTGAGTTAAATGAAAATGAAAAAACAAGAATCTATGACAAACTTGTAGAAAAAATTCATAAACAAATTTCAGTAAAATATAATATTGATAAATCAGTTATTGCAGGTCTTGTGTTCAAGATGGGTGATGATCTTTTTGATATGTCAGTATCAAGAAAGTTAGAAAATTTAAAAAAGGCAGTAATTAAATAAAGAGGATAAAATATGGTAGCTATTAAACCAGATGAAATCAGTTCGATAATTCGTGAAAAAATTCAGAATTACGAAACAAAAACAGAAGTATCCAATGTAGGTTCAGTACTTGAAGTTGGTGACGGTATTGCTCGTATATATGGATTAAGAAATGTTATGTCAGGTGAGTTAGTTGAATTTGACGATAACAAAGGTACATTAGGTATTACGATGAACCTTGAAGAGGACAATGTTGGTGTTGTAATTCTTGGTGATTATACTCATATTAAAGAAGGTATGACAGTAAAGACAACAAGTCGTATCGCATCTGTTCCTGTAGGTGATGCATTAATAGGTAGAATTATTAATCCAACAGGTTTACCTTTAGACGGAAAGGGTGATATAGCTTCAAACAAAACATTACCAATTGAAAAAGTTGCTCCAGGAATTGTAGCAAGAAAATCAGTGCATGAACCTCTTCAAACAGGTTTAACTGCTATTGATGCTCTTACTCCAATAGGTCGTGGACAACGTGAGCTTATTATTGGTGATAGACAAACTGGTAAAACTGCGATTGCAATTGATACAATAATTAACCAAAAAGGTCAAGATGTAATTTGTATATATGTTGCAATTGGTCAAAAAGCATCAACAGTTGCTCAATTAGCTAAGACATTAGAAACTCATGGTGCAATGGACTATTCAATTATTGTTTCAGCTACAGCTAACGATGTTGCACCTTTACAATATATTGCTCCA
>JBJFBU010000026.1:0-5684 GCA_051888595.1 Candidatus Gastranaerophilaceae bacterium
GAACAAGACCTGAAGTTATTAAATTAGCTCCAGTTATTCTTGAGCTCCGCAAACACCCAACTTATAACGTAATTGTATGCAATACTGAACAACAAAAAGAGCTTTCTAACCAAACCCTAGAATATTTTGGTCTAAAAGCTGACATAAACTTAGATTGTATGCGTCCAAATCAACCACTTGCAGAAATTCAATCAAGAATTTTGTTGAATTTAGAAAAAGTGTTTAATGATAATAAAATTGACGCTACGATAGTACAAGGTGACACAATGACAGTATTGACAGGGGCTTTGGTAAGTTTTTACCATAAAGTACCTGTATTCCACATTGAAGCAGGGCTTCGTTCTTACGATATTTATGAACCATTCCCAGAAGAAGTTATGCGTCAGATGACATCTAGAGTTACTCAATTACACTTCGCTCCAACAGAAAAAAATAAACAAGCCTTATTAAAAGAAGGTATTAGTGAAAAAATGATTACAGTTACCGGTAATACTGTAATTGATGCACTTTTCTGTCTATCAGATGAAGTAATTGAAAAATCTGCAAACTTCTTTAAAGAAAAAAATATAAATATAGATGATAAATTAGTTTTAATAACAGCACATAGACGTGAAAATCATGGCGAAAGATTGGATAGAATTATTCAAGCAATCTATGATTTGGCTGTAAAATACACTGATCATACATTTGTAATCCCAGTTCACCCAAATCCAAATGTAAAAGATAAAATTCACGCAAAATTGTCTGAATTAAAAAATGTTCATTTATTAACACCACTTGATTACCCATATTTAGTATATTTACAAAAAAATGCAAAACTAATATTAACTGATAGCGGTGGAATTCAAGAAGAAGCACCGACTTTTGGATGTCCTACTCTTGTAATGCGTTACGAAACAGAACGCCAAGAAGGTATCGAAGCAGGAGTTTCAACTCTCGTTGGTGCAGATTATGACAAAATAATGAAATTGAGTGAAGATATTTTATCAAAGGATAAAAATGAAACAAGATTAACTGCCCAAAATCCTTACGGAACAGGAAAATCTTCTCAAATTATTGAACAATTAATAAAACAATATTTCAAAATTTAAACTTTAAATAAAAAGCCGGTTTTCTTCTGTACAGAAGGAAACCGGCTTTTTATTATAGATAATTTACATTATACAAAAAGGGCTCATTTATATAAAAACGAGCCTTCTTTTATTATTTATTAAAACAAATTTTTATTTATATAATGGTTTTAATTTTTTAGCTTGTTGAGGAATTACACCTTCTTCAATTGGAAGATAAACTCTGTAATCAATATCAGGGAAACAGTTATCAATATCTTCAATTGCAAACAATTTAGCTTCATCAATGTTACCAGATTCAATCATATCAGCGATAGTTTCAAATCTTTCAACATGTTCTCTAAATCTATCTGTTGCGTAATCTTTAGCTTGCCATGTTGTAATCAAGAATGGCCAATCTGAGCTTTGAAGTAAAACATTTTCTCTTGCTAATTGAGCCAATGCACGTAACAACAATTTATCTTGAGGTTTTTCTTCGTATTTTGAAACAATTTCAGTGATACGTTTTTCACAAGAATGAATAATAGGCCACATCCATTCAGTTAAATGGTTCATCCATACATAGAAGTGACCACCAGCACCCCAAGAGCTTTCAGGAATTTGAATAGCTTCTACAGGTGGATGTTCAGCTAAATATTCTCCAGCAGTCATCATTTGAATTTCATCTTTCAAGTACACATTTAATTTTTTGATTACTTGTTTAATAAATTCAACACCTTCAAACCACCAGTGACCAAATAATTCAGTATCGAAAGATACCATTACTAAACCTTCTTTACCATTATGAGATTTTTTGTAATCATTTAACAAGTGGTAAAGCAAAGTTGTGTAGTGATCTGAGTTTTCAGAAACTTTATTAAATGCCAAAACTGGATCATAAAGCATTTTATCGCCTAAATCAGTTTTTGAAGAAGTAATTCTCCAGTAATGCATACCTGATTTGTCATCCTTTTTATGGAATTCTCTGTATACCCCATCACCAGGGTAACCATCAGCAGCAGACCAAACTTGGTAACCAGCTCTATCATTTCTACCCATAACAGCAACTTGTGCATCAGGTAACCAATAAGCAGAATAAGTATCATAGCCAGTAGCTTCTCTTTCAGGAAGAGGAATGTATTCAATGTTGCCATACATACCAATAACACGTCTATTTCCTATTGAATTACCACCTTCAATAACGTGAGATTCTGTAAAGAAATACTCAATGTCATTGTTTTGTAAAGTTACTTCAATTGCAGGACGCCATTTTTTTTGACCATCTTTACCAACGTATTGGTAGCCTTGTCTATATGCACATTCTGGTAACCAACAACCTTTTGCTTTTTTACCAAATAAACGTTTAGTTGTATCAGAACCAATTTTAAATTGTGCATTTAAGTTGTTGTCAGTAGCAAGTAATGGAGAGAAACCGTGAGTACAACCTGAAGTTGTAATCTCGATACAACCTAAATCTTGATATTTTTTAAACGCTGCAACTAAGTTTTTATTGTATTTATTTACAAAGTGGTCTTTAATTTTTGTTAAGTGCTTAGTATAGAAATTAGCTAAATAGCTTAAGTGTTCAGAATGTTCTACTTTTGGATCTGGATATCTTTCAACATCTTCATAAGCAGATTTAATTCTTGTATCCATATATTCAACAAAACCATCTTGTAAATGTTTATCATTAAGTTGTTCTGCTAAAATAGGAGTAATACCAACAGTTAATTTTGCTTTAATACCGTCTTCATCGTACAATTCAGAAATTGCATCTAAAAGAGGAACGTATGTTTCAGCCATACATTCATATAAATTTTCTTCACCAAATGGCCACATACCTGCTTTACGATAATACGGCAAGTGACTATGTAACATAAAAACGAATTGTCCTACTGACATAAAATGCCTCCATACTCTTATTTATCTTTTAATGTTCGTGTATTTATTAGGGTAATTGTACTAGTTATTAAAATTACAATCTTCCTTCCTTACTTATACCATAAAACCAAAAATATAGTAAGAAATTTAGGGTAATTGTATCGTATTGTTACAAAATATTACCCAAGTAGCGAATTAGTTAGCAAATCGAGATTATAAAGTTGACAGAGATACATATTTAGCATACAATTTTTTTGCTCACATCCTCAGAGTAGTAAAAGTTTTTTAAAAGAAGTCATTAGCTTTTAAAAACTTGCAAACAAAGAAAGAAGGACAAAAATGGCTAATATTAAATCTGCAAAGAAAAGAGTTTTAATCGCTGAAAGAAATCACGCTAAAAACGTAGCTTTCAAAACATCAATAAAAACAGCGTTGAAAAAAGTTCTTGAATCTGCAAAAGCCAAAGACCAAGAAGCTTTGAAATTAGCATTATCAAAAGCATATCAATTATGTGATAAAGCTGTTTCAAAAGGTATTTTACACAAAAATACAGCTTCAAGAAAAAAATCAAGATTAACTCTTGCTGTAAACAAATTATTGGCTGAATAATTTTGATTTTGTAAACAATTAAGAACCATGGGTGTTAGCTCGTGGTTCTTTTTTTATATATTTTCGTAATTTATATTTACAATATGGAACATGTCAAATATTATTTGATATAATTAAATAGTGGGTTAATGTTAGATTGAGTATAAGGCTAGGGGAATGCCGGTAGAACAAAAGGTAAACCTAAAAGAGTACCAGAATTTAATTGAAACAGTTTGCAAAGTTGAAGCACAAAAAATGGCATCAACTTCGCATTTGCTTGATTTTATGGAAATGATGAACATTGCAACCCAAACGTTATTTGTACTTTTTAAACAAAAAACTTCAGATAGTTATAATCATTCATATCTTTCGACTGCAATAAAATGGTCAATCAGAAACGAAGTTCGACGCAGATATAAATGGTATTCAATGCGTCAAAAGCAAGATATTATGAGCGGTGAAGAAGTTCGTGAATCTATGTATAAAACTATTTTGTCTGTAGAAGAAATGGCTGAAGCAGAAAATCCAACTATTATTAGATCTAACGATAAAACTCCAGAAGAATCAATGGTATTTTATCAATTAAAAGATAAAATTTCAGAATTGATGAAAACATTACCTGAAAGAGAAAAAGATTTTATTGAACAGAGGTTTTTCAAAGATAAAAAACTTAGAGAAATGGCTGAAGAGTATCAAATTTCTCCATCTCGTATTTCTAGAATAATCCAGTCAGGATTGAACAGAATAAAGAAAGAATTAATAAAACAGGAGATGTTATAAAAATTGAAAACTATTTTTGAAAAAAGTGAAAATATAGATGGAATAAACTTTACAGATGAAGATGTAAACATTAATTTTATCGATCCAAAATTTTTAAGAACAAGTCCACTACACTTGCCTCAAACTTCCGAATTGGAAGTTTTACGTCACTACAAAGCACTTTCTGATAAGAATTTTTGTATAGAAAAAGGCTTGTATCCTCTAGGTTCTTGTACAATGAAATATAATCCAAAAGTTAATGAATTACTTGCAAATCTTGATGGATTTTTGAATTTACACCCAGCACTAAAAGATGAAGATGTTCAGGGTGCTTTAGAATTAATGTACAACTTGCAAGAGTCATTAAAAACAATTACCGGCATGAATGCAGTAAGTTTACAACCCGCAGCAGGAGCACATGGTGAATTTTCCGGAATGATGGTTATAAAAAAATATTTTGAGGTAAACGGAGAAAACAGGAAAAAAGTTATCATTCCTGATTCTGCACACGGTACAAACCCTGCAAGTGCACACATGGCTGGATTTGAAATTGTTGAAGTAAAATCAAATGAAAAAGGTCAGGTAGATATTGATGCATTAAAATCTATTTTAGACAAAGATGTTGCTGCAATAATGATGACAAATCCAAACACATTGGGCATTTTTGAAGAACACGTTTTAGAAATTTCAAAAATAATGCATGAAAATGGTTCTTTGCTTTACTATGATGGTGCAAATTTCAATGCAATAATGGGTTACACTAATCCATTTTTGATGGGGTTTGATGTTGTGCATTTAAACTTACATAAAACATTTTCAACTCCACATGGTGGTGGTGGCCCTGGGGCTGGACCAATCGCTGTTGTTGAAAAATTAAAAGATTACTTACCAACGCCAGTAATAACTTTTGACGGTAAGCTTTATCATAGAAACTACAATTTAGAAAATTCTATTGGAGCCGTAAAGAGCTATTTTGGCAACTTTGGAGTACTTATAAGAGCTTATGCCTATATTCTAATGACAGGCAAAAATCTTAAACGAGTAAGTTCTGATGCAGTTTTAAACGCAAACTACATAAAAGAAAAGCTAAAAGGAGCTTTTGATTTACCTTATGATGAACCTTGTATGCATGAATTTGTAATATCCGGTGAAAAGCAAAAAATCAAAGGTATTTCAACTCTAAACATAGCAAAAAGACTTATGGATAGTAACCATCATCCGCCTACAATATATTTCCCACTTATTGTGCACGAAGCTATGATGATTGAGCCAACTGAAACAGAAACAAAACAAAGACTTGACGAATTTATATCAACTATGCTAAAAATAGCTAAAGATGTTGACGAAAATCCTCAAATAATATTAAATGCACCTAATAATGAACCAATAAAAAAAGTTGATGAACCG
>JBJFBU010000027.1:0-5607 GCA_051888595.1 Candidatus Gastranaerophilaceae bacterium
ACTATTAAATCCTTTTCTTTTTCCTACAATAAGTAGTAGCCCAACAAAAATTGCTGTCAAAACATATACAAAATCAATTCTATGTATGTCTGCAATATCGTAATTTATTGTTTCACTGTCTTCTTCCATTTCTGAGTGAAGTATTACTCTGTCGCCTTTTTTCAAGAAAATATCATAATATGGGTTGTTTGTAATCATATTATCTGTAATAAATTCTTGACCTTTGAATTCACCACTCAAAAGTTTAATTTTAACAATCTGCTTAACTTGGCTTTTATCGGAATAAGATTGTTCAACATCTTCGTATTGAATATTTTTAACCACACCAATTTCAGATTTCAAAACTTTTTCATTATCTTGTGCAAAAACAGGCATAGTAAGAAATAAGATGAATAATATTAATATAATTTTTTTCATTTTAATCCTCAAAAAGGCTACGTTGAGCCAAATTAGTTTTAATTCCTAAATGTCTATAACCTTGTGGTGAAACTTTTCTACCTTGAGGTGTTCTTTGTAGTAGCCCGATTTGTAGTAAATACGGTTCGCAAACATCTTCAAGTGTTCTAATATCTTCTCCTAAAGCAGCAGCAAGTGTATTTATACCAACAGGTCCACCGTCATATTTTTCTACAATCATATTCAGCAAAGCTCTATCTGTTGAATCTAAACCAAATTCATCTATTTTTAAAGCTTTTAACGAATCTTTTGCGACTTTTTCTGTAATTTCGCCATCATATTTTACAATAGCAAAGTCTGAAACACGTTTGACCAAGCGATTGGCAATACGAGGAGTTCCTCTAGAACATTTTGCAATAGCATAAGCACCTTCGTCTGTAATTTTTATGTCTAAAATTCCAGCAGTACGTTTAATAACTTGTGCTAATTCATCAAAATTATAGAATTGAAGTCTGTGAACGATACCAAATCTATCTCTTAAAGGACCAGACAATGCACCAGCTTTAGTCGTCGCACCTATAAGTGTGAATTTTGGTAAGGGAAGCCTCATAGTTTTAACAGTTTGGCTTTTTCCAGTTGTCATATCTAGACTAAAATCTTCCATTGCAGGGTAAAGAATTTCTTCTGTAACTTTGTTTAAACGATGAATTTCATCAATAAACAATACTTCACCGCCTTTTAATGACATTAAAATTCCGATGATATCTCTTGGTCGTTCTAGTGCAGGGGCAGATGTGATTTTTAATTCTGCACCCATCTGACCTGCAATTACACCGGCAAGAGTTGTTTTGCCTAATCCTGGAGGACCATAAAATAACATGTGATCTAAATTTGTTTCACGTTTTTTTGCGGCTTCAATTGAGATTTGGAGAGTTTCTTTTAATTCAGACTGACCAATGTAAGAGTCAAAAGTTTTTGGACGAATTGAATTTTCAAAAGTCTTGTCGTATTCTATTGTTTCAGGTTTTACGACAGGATTTTTTTTAGTATTTTGTTTAAAATTGTCATCATCTGAGATTATTGCCATATTTTTATGTTACCATAAAATAGTAATTAGGACGAAGTTTTAACAAATTTATGAAAGGTTTATAAAATGGTAAAAGTATCAGAAAGATTGAATAACATTCCACCATATTTGTTTGTGGAAATTGACAAAAAAGTAGCTGCAGCAAAAGCAAAAGGTATTGATATTATAAGTTTAGGTGTTGGCGATCCAGACACACCAACATTACAAACTGTTGTTGATGCAATGCATGTTGCAATTGATAATCCTAAAAATCACGATTATCCTTCATATAATGGTACAGAAGGGTTTAGAAAAGCTTCTGCAAAATGGATGAAAGACCGTTTTGGAGTTGATTTAGATGCAGATACAGAAATTATGTCTAATATAGGTTCAAAAGAAGCAATTGCACACATTTTCTTTGCATATGTTGATGATGGCGATTATACACTTGTTCCTGATCCTGCATATCCAGTTTATAAAAATGCAACAATTTTGGCTGGAGGAACACCTTATACAATACCACTTTTGGAAGAAAATGGTTACTTGCCTGATTTTGATAAAATACCGGAAGATATTGCTAAAAAAGCCAAAATTATGTTTTTAAATTATCCAAATAACCCAACTGGTGCTGTTTGCGATTTAGATTTCTTGAAAAAAGCCGTTGACTACTGTAAAAAATATGATATTTTACTTTGCCAAGATATGGCATATTGTGAAATGACTTACGATGGTTATGTTTCACCTTCTGTATTCCAAGTTGAAGGGGCAAAGGATGTAGCGTTAGAATTTTATTCACATTCAAAATCATATAATATGACTGGTTGGCGTGTTGGCTTTGTAGCAGGTAATAAAGATGCAATCAAAGCATTGGGTGATTTGAAAAATAATATTGATTCAGGTACATTCAAAGCAATTCAAGATGCAGCTGAAAAAGCTTATGAAATGCCAAAAGAAGATTTAAAAACATTAAATGACATGTATAAAGAACGTCGTGACGTTATGGAAGCTGGCTTGAGAGAATTAGGCTGGGAGGTTAAACCATCGAAGGCAACATTCTACTTATGGCTACCGGTTCCAAAAGGAATGACAAGTGAAGAATTTGTTACTCTAATGCTTGAAAAGGCTGACGTTGTAATTCCACCTGGAAATGGATATGGAAAATATGGTGAAGGTTACTTTAGAATTGCATTAACAAAACCAAAAGAAGTTTTGCAAGAAGTAATAAATCGTATGAAAAAGGCTGGAATTCGTTATCAATAAATGATTATACAAATAAATAATAGAAATGCGAGTTGACTAAAAGTCAACTCGCATTTCTATTAAATAACAATTTTATCTAGTCAAAAGTATAGTTAAGCAACTACATTCAATTTGTTACTACCATTTTCTTTTGCTTTTCTTTCCAAATATCTTTCGCATTGTTTTGTTTTATCATAACCAAGCAAAATGCCAAGCATAAAGTCTTTTTCTGGTGACATGTTATATAAAGGTTCATTACCAAAAGATTTTATTACATCGACACAAGCTTTGTCACCCAAAAATACGTTCAAATTTTTGCCATTTGGAGTAGGTGCTAAGTGGTAATTTAAATTATCACGTTTTAAACGTTTTTCAATAGCATCTTTGTCGTTAGCATCCATAGTTTGTAGAACAAGCGGTCTAATACCATGTTTATATCCATAAATTTGTTCATTCAATACTGCAAACTTGTTATTATAATCTACTGCAGAAATCGGTGTAACTGATGCCATTTTCCTTCTCCTTTTAATAGTTTTTTTGTTCATTTGAAAAAATGTAATTTTTTTTTTTGCTACCTGTATAAAAAAATCTTTACAAAAGTAAGTATAAAAAACAAAAGGTGCAAAACACCTTTTATTTTTTATCTCTTGAATTTTTATTTTAAACTAGTAAGTTCCTTCAATTTTTTCCATTACGTCATCTGGAATATCAACATTTGAATAAACATTTTGAACATCATCGTGTTCTTCAAGTTTGTCAATCAATCTCATAATAGATGTTGCTGTTTTTTCGTCAGTAATTTCAATTGTATTTTCAGGAATTCTTGTAAATTCAGCGGTAATATGTTCAAAACCAGCTTGTTCAAGGTCTTCTGAAATAGTTTGTAAATCAGCAACTGTTGTTAAAATTTTATATTCGTCTTCATCATCATCAAGAAAATCTTCGGCCCCAAAATTAATTGCTTCTTCTACAAGTTTGTCATAATCAACCTCTTTTGAAAATGTAATCATGCCGTATTGTTTAAACATCCAACCAACACATCCAGTTTCACCCAAGTTGCCGTTGAATTTTGTAAAATAACTTCTAATATCGCCAGCAGTACGATTTCTGTTATCAGTCATAGCTTCGACTACGATAGCAACACCGCCAGCTCCGTATCCTTCGTATGTTAATTCTTCATAACTTTCAGTAGCTCCAGCACCTGTACCTTTGTCGATAGCTCTTTTAATATTGTCGTTTGGTAATCCTGCGGCTTTTGCTTTTTCAACAGCAGTTCTTAGACGGAAATTAGCCTTAAGGTCACCACCGCCAAGTCTTGATGCTACAATAATTTCTCTTGAAAACTTTTGAAATACTACTGCTCTTTGAGAGTCTACTTTTGCTTTTTTATGCTTTGTTGTTGCCCATTTTGAATGTCCACTCATTGTTAAAAATCCTTATATTATGTGACTTATAGGTTTATTATATCAAAAATAAGACTATGTACAAGTCACAAATTTTATGAGATAAATATATTATGGTCAAAGAATTTGTACAGACTCAATTTGTAAAATTGGAAAAAGAAATCCATTTAGATTGTGGAAAAACGCTTGATAATATTATTGTAGCGTACGAAACTTATGGCAAACTGAATGAGAATAAAGATAATGCAATATTGATATTACATGCTCTTACAGGCGATGCTCATGCTGCAGGTTTTCATGAAGGTGATTCAAAAGCCGGCTGGTGGGATAAAATGATTGGCTCAGGTAAAGCTTTTGACACTGACAAATATTTTGTAATTTGTTCAAATATTTTAGGTGGCTGTAAAGGGACAACAGGTCCGAATTCAATAAATCCGGCTACAGGTAAAGAATGGGGCTTAGATTTTCCTGTAATAACAATTGAAGATACAGTTAAGGTTCAAAAAGAATTAATTGATTATTTAGGTATAAAAAAACTAGTTGTTGCTGGTGGTTCAATGGGTGGCATGCAAGCTTTAGAGTGGAGTTTAAGCTATTCAGATATGGTCAAAAAAGCTATCGTTATTGCTTCAACATCAAGGTTGTCGGCTCAAGGTATTGCTTTTAATGCAGTTGGACGAAATGCAATTTTATCAGATTCAAATTTTAATAATGGTAACTATTATCATAATGAAAAATATCCTGAAAAAGGCCTGGCAATTGCAAGAATGATAGGTCATATCACATATTTGTCCGAAGATGCAATGCATAACAAATTTGCAAGAAAACTTCAAGGCAAAGACAAACCAGACTTTGATTTTAATGTAGAATTTCAAGTAGAAAGCTATCTTGAGCATCAAGGCCAAGTTTTTGTGGACAGATTTGATGCAAATAGTTATTTGTATATTACAAAGGCATGTGATTATTTTGATATAACAAAAAAATATGGAAGTCTTGAAAAAGCATTTGAACACACTGATTCAAATTTTTTGGTAATCTGTTTTTCTTCTGATTGGTTGTTTCCACCGTTTCAATCCAAAGAAATCGTAAACGCACTAATGAAAACAGGCAAAGATGTTTCATTTTTAGAGATTGAATCTCCAGCTGGTCATGATGCCTTCTTACTTGAGTTTGATACACAGACAAAAGTCATAAAAAGCTTCTTGTCTTAAAAAACAATGCCCAAATTTTCAAATATACACTGAATAAAAGACATTTCATCTTTTGTTAATAAATGTATCAAAATTTGAAATACATGTTTAAAAAATATGTGAATTGTGGAATATTAATAGAGTACATAAAACTTATATGTGTATTGTTGTCAATTTAACCGTTACGAGCAATCGTAACAGTACGCTACAAGGATGTAGTGTATTAATCACGAAAGGAGATCTATTATGGCAATTACTGTAAACACAAACATCGCATCACTAACAGCACAAAAATCATTGAACAGTGCAACAA
>JBJFBU010000028.1:0-5530 GCA_051888595.1 Candidatus Gastranaerophilaceae bacterium
CGATCACAATTATGCCTACAAATAAAATTGCAGCAGCCCTATTAATGTTAGTTACAGGTTTATTTATAACAATAGGAATTGGAACATCTTTTGGTACAATTCCTATACTTGCTGTTATATTTATCCCAATATGCATAAAATTAGGATTTAACCCTCAAGAAACTGTTGCTATCTTAGCAGCTGCAGCAGCTTTAGGTGATGCAGGTTCTCCAGCATCTGATACAACTCTAGGCCCTACTTCAGGATTAAATGCTGATGGACAACATAACCACATTTGGGACACTTGTATTCCAACATTTTTGCATTTTAACATTGCTTTAATTGTTTTCGCTTTGATTGGAATTATTATATTTTAAATTTTAAAAACGAATATTTATAAAAGTTTTTTCATAATGACTTGTTATCATAAATATATAGATAATAAGGGGTATACTATGAAAAACAACAGATATCATTTGACTGAACGAGAAAATGAGGTTTTAAAAGAAGTTGTCAACGGCAAAAAGAATTATGAAATCGCAAAAATTTTATCCGTGAGCTCGCATACTGTAAAATTCTACATCAGCTCTATTTTCTACAAACTATCAGTAAACTCAAGACTTGAAGCCGCTGTTAAGGCTATTAAGGAAGAATTGCTTTAATGACAAATAGGCAAGTTGGGTAATTGCTAAAAAGATTTATAGTTACTAATATAATATTAAATCTTTTTCATACTTCCAGCTATTCTTATGAGTCTTTGTTTACAAGGACTCTTTATTTTTGTCTAAAGTTTTCAAAATATTACCTTAATGGACTATCGAGTTGGGTATATGCAAAAAACAGCAATTAATGTTTAATATAATTAAATCTTTTTCATACTTCCAGCTATTCTTAATCGAGCCTCATTTGAGGCTCTTTCTTTTTTACTCGTTCAAATTTTCACGTCTATATTGCATATATTTAGTAACATAAATTTTGTTTGAAACCGCTAAAAGTTGAGATCTAAATAATTCTGATATATCAGTATCCTTACTTGCTGAACTTGGTTCAGAAAAATCTCTTGTAACAAAAGCTGCATTCAAACCCTTTTCAAATTCTACACAGAAAAAGTTGTAAGCAACATCTATTGGATACATTTCCAATTCCCATTTTATTAACTCTGCAATATCAGAAATACTCAAAACCTGTTTTAATATTCCAACCACGAAAAGATAAATTAACTGATGTCTAGAATACTTTTTGTTTTTTGGAGGAACAATTATCTTTTGCTTTACATAATTGTTTACCATTGTAGATGTAATCAATTTTTCATTTGGATGTGAAGCAAAAATAGCTAAGTTTTGATTTAATATTTCAATTAGCTGTTCCATATACAAACCAATATCAGGAAAATCCTCATATCTAGGACATTTAAAATCAATTATCTCTTTTGCATATTTTGATTCTATGAATGATTTCACAATACCACCTCAAAATTATTATACAGCAGAAATAGTTTTTGACAAGACTTGACATAGTATTAAAAACTATATACAATAAAATTGCAGTATAAAAGGGATATAATAATGATTTTAACTGATGTTGAACTAATTAGAGAAGATTTAAAAGGTGTTCATAGTATTACTGAGCACTTGGAAAAGTCAATAGAACAAAATCTTGAATTTGTGGCTGTTACAGACACATACAACAATTTAGAAATGACATACCAAGATATAAAAAACTTAATTCATCAGTTTGCAGGTGGACTACAACATTTAGGTGTTAATAAGGGAGATTTTGTTTGCTTATTTACAGAAAATAATGGTTATTTTATGAGTTTAGCTCAAGCTATTATAAAAACTGGTGCCATTGATGTTTTAAGGGGTTCAAATGCACCAATAGACGAATTAGACTATATTATTAGTCACTCTGAACCAAAAGGTGTGATTGTATATGATGCGAAATTATTAAACAAACTAAAAGATACTTTGAATGCACACAGACCTAACTTTGTTGTAGTTATGGTCGATAACAATTTAAACAGAGATGGTTTAGACATGCCAGTTTATACAATCAATGAAATTGTTGAAATGGGTAGAGAAAATCCTTTCCAACATGTTGAAATAAGACTTGAAGATAATGCAACAATGCTTTATACTTCAGGAACAACAGGAAATCCAAAAGGAGTTTTATTAACTCACAGCAATATTATTTCACAAATGGAAGGTACTGAAGCAGGTTTTAGAGCTGTTGCAGGTGAAAATACTTTACAAATATTACCTTGTTGGCACGCTTATGAAAACTTAGCTCAATTCTATTACTACACAAAAGGGTGTCATTTACATTTTACGAATATCAATAATTTAAAAAATGACTTATTAAGATATCATATCGATACAATGATGTCTGTGCCTAGAATTTGGGAAGCTTTTAGACTTGGTATTTACCAAAAACTAAAACAAAAATCAAAATTAGGATATTATTTATTTGACTTTGCAGTACAAAATAGTATCAATTACAAAATTCATAAAATGTACAGCGAAAGGCGAATTACAAACAAAAAATCAAATTATAAATTGCCATCAAATATTTATCATAAGATTGCAAGATCATTCTTGAAACCTTTGCATGTAATTGCAACAAAAACAATTTATAAAAAGGTAAAAGAAGCTGCAGGCTTAGACAAAATTAGATTATCAATTTCTGGTGGTGGAGCTTTATCACTAAAAGATGAATTATTTTACGATGCAATTGGTATAAATTTAAGAATTGGATATGGTTTAACAGAAACATCTCCAGTTTTAACTCTAAGAGGTATTCAATATCCTAACTATTTAGGATGCGTTGGAAAACCTTATGCCCATACAAAAATAAGAATTGTTGACCCACAAACAATGAAAAAAGTTCATTTGTACACAAAAGGTCTTGTACTTGCAAAAGGTCCACAAGTTATGAACGGATATTACAAAGACGAAGAAGCTACAAAGAAAGTTTTCACTGAAGATGGTTGGTTTATTACCGGTGATTTAGGCTGGCTAACAAGAAATAACAACCTCGTTTTAGTAGGACGTCAGAAAGAAACTATCGTTCTTTCTAGTGGCGAAAATGTTGAACCAATTCCTATTGAAGAAGCTATTTTGGAAAGCCCATATATTGATCAAATCGTTCTTGTAGGACAAGATGAAGCTAGTGTTGGTGCTTTAATTGTGCCATCAAAAATTGCTTTAGATAAATGCGGAATTTTAGCTAAAGACTTAAAATCGGGTAAAACTTTATCTATAAAAAATCCAGATTTGAGAGAATTAATAAAAAAAGAAATTGCAACAAATATTAAAAACAAAATTGGTTTAAAACCTTTTGAAAAAGTTAAAGAATTTGAAATTCTAAAAGATGGTTTCAGTATGGATAACGGTTTGTTAAGCCAAACTGCAAAAGTAAAACGTAACGTTATTTTTGAAAAATATCAAGATATTATTTCAAAAATGTTCAATAAAAATAAATAATTAAATTATTTATCATTTATGAAAAACGTTTTTAAACCTATTTCTTTAAGTCTAATTTGATAAATTTGCAATAATCTGTTTTCATCAAGTTGCTTATAAGAAAAATAAATTTCAGTATAATTTTTATATGCTTCAAGAGCTTCGAAATAAGCTTTTGAAGCTTTATAGTGTAACGTTGCATACTGATACATTACAATCGATGAATTTATAAAACAAACTAATATTATAAACCATTGCAGAACCTTAATTTTTAAACTTACACCTGCTTGAATAAATGTATATAAGCAAATAAACAGTGGCAACGCCCAAAATTGAGGTACAAATCTAGCCCACCAAGCTTCATGATTAATAAAAACGGACATTATGATTGCAAAAATCAATGTAAAAAATAACTTTTTATCTTCTTTATTTGAGAATTTTAAAAATATAGATAAAACAATTGAAAGAATTAAAATTCCACTAAAGAAATAGCCAAATCCGCCAACACGCATATCTTCCAAATGAAACATTTCATCTTTATTTATTAAAAAAGGTAATTTTAAAGTAGGTGCATCATTGTTCAAAAGCGGTGATAAATTTTGAGAGCATGAAAAATTAGAAATGAAAAATTTTTCAAACCTATTTTTATTTTCAAACCCACTTGGATAAGATGTTATCATATATTCTCTATTTGCATTGAAAAAACTTTCTTTTACTATAGGATAAAATGGATTATTACCTTCCATAACATTAATAATATATGGATTTATACCTGTTAATAAAATTACAAATAACGATACCAGAAGTATCTTCAATAAATCTTTTGATTTGAAAACAATCAAGAAAATTACAGATAAAAGCAAAAATGTCACCATTCCGGTCAATTTAACATTTGCCAGTAATAATCCCGAAACAAAATATATGACTATAGAATACTTTACGTCAATATTCCTACAAATATTTATTAATGAAAAAATTAGTACTAAAAATAAATAATAAAAAACATCATCCACATAATTTGAAGCAAATTGATATGCACAAACAGGATTGAACACAAAAGCAAAAGACAAAATATAAGTTTTTAAATCTGATAATTTGTATTTTTTTAAAGTATAATATGCATAACAAAATGCAATTAAACAAAATATAAATTTTAAAATCTTTGTCAGCTCAATTTTATCAAAAACAGAATAAATGTTCGCCCCCAAAATTTCATAACCTTTCAAAAAATATTCAACATATTCTAATGTAAAAGGAAATTGAAAATTTTGAGAATTTGCAAAATTATAAATACTCTCGTAAATTGGATTCCAACCTGTTTTTAAATATACAACGGATGCCAAATGATATGTTGAACCATCATAAGAAATATCTACCAAAAAATATGAAATTAAGCCACAAATTAATAAAAAATTAAATAAAAATATACCCTCTGCTAACAGAATTTTCTTATCTAATTTATTAATACAAATTGTAAAATAAACTAAAGAAAATATAGCAAATATTATCCCCAAAATAGTATACACAGGGGTAATGCTAAGATTGAATAGAAATCCCAATGCAGACATTAAAAATATAACAAAAAGACCCAACAACAACGATATAGATATGTTAAAGCATACATTTTTCATAAAAATATTATACAAGAAAAATTTTATTTAATCTTTTTAAGCAAGAATAGCAATGGGATAATGATAATTGCCAAAATACCACAAATTCTGAAAGCTTCCATAAAACCCCAAAGCGTAGCTTGTTTCACCATTGTTCCGTAAATAGAATACTCTGCCATATATTTTGCGACAGAAACATGTGTATATTGAGCAAAACCAGCTGTTGTTGAAGCTACTCTTTCAACAAATTGAGGATTTAATGGATTTAAACCATCTACCATATAAGCTTGATGTATTTGAGAATATCTAGAAACCAATGTTGTTGCAATAGATGTACCAATTGCACCACCAATATTCTTCAACATACTTTGAATACCACTGGCATTCGTCATTTGGTTATTTCTCAATGTAACTACAGACAACGCAATAAGAGGAATCATTGAGAATGTCATACCAAAGCCATAAATGAAGTTTGGAATT
>JBJFBU010000029.1:0-5511 GCA_051888595.1 Candidatus Gastranaerophilaceae bacterium
TTTATTTTCATAAATATCTTGAGGAATAATATGACGTTCAATAGGTTTAGATTCAGTTTGTTTTCTTGGCTTATTATCACCTGATTTTTTTTGTGAGTTTTTGTTATCAGCACCTTGTTGAGGTTTTTGAGGTTTATCTGTTGGTCTTGCAGCATGACGAATAATTTCTAATCTATTAACAGGAGCTGCTTTTCTAACTACTTGAACTCTAGGTTGTTCAACTTTTACAACAGTTTCAGCTGTTTTTTCCTCTGTTTTTTTAACTTCAACAACCTTCTTTTCTGGACGTTCTACACGTTCAATCAAAGGTTTCTTTTCTACTTTTTCAGGTTTTTGCTCAACTACAGTAACTTCAGGTTTTTCTTCAGATTTTGCTTTTTTAACAATAAAAGCCTTTGGTTTTTTAACCTCAACCTTTGAACCATTAGCAATAAATTCTTTTAACTTTTTACATTGCTCAGGAGTAACAGAGCTTGAATGAGTTTTAACTGTAATTGAAATTTGTGCGAATTTCTCAATTACTTCCTTACTTGTCAAGCCTAATTCTTTAGCTAATTCATTTACTCTAATATTATTACTCAAACTCAATTAATTTTCCTTTCAATTCCTCTGAAATAGCCTTTTTTAAACATTTATTTAATCTATTCTTTTTTAAGGCCACTTCCTTACACGATTTATTATAGCAAAGATATACAGATCTGCCAAATATTTTTGAATTTGGATTTAATACAATTTCATCTAAATTTTTGTCGTATGTAATTTTTATCATATCATCTCTGTTTTTTAAACAACCACATCCGACACATTTTCTTAAATGTTCCATATTAATTTACTTCTGCTAATTTTTCTAATTTTAATTTTTGGTCATATTCCATTAATAATTTTAGCAATTCATCCAAATCACCATCAATTACAGTCCAAACATTCAAGTTTTGACCAATTCTGTGGTCTGTTAAACGACCTTGCGGGAAGTTATAAGTCCTAATTCTTTCACTTCTATCACCTGAACCAACTTGAGAACGTCTTAAGTCTGTAATTTCTTTTGTTTGTTTTTGAACTTCTAAATCATACAATTTAGCTTTCAAAATTTGCATAGCTCGTTCTTTATTTTGCAATTGCGAACGTTCTTCTGTACAGAAAATCATAATACCAGTTGGTTTGTGGAATAACCTAGCTGCTGTTTCAACTTTGTTTACGTTTTGTCCACCAGCACCACCTGAACGAGCTGTAGACATTTCAATATCTTCTGGTCTAATTTCGATTTCAACATCATCAACTTCTGGCATTACGGCTACAGTAGCAGTTGAAGTATGAACTCTGCCTTGAGATTCAGTTTGTGGAACTCTTTGTACCCTGTGAACTCCAGATTCATATTTTAATTTTGAATATACTGCATCACCTTTTACGGAAATAATAACTTCTGATACGCCACCAGCTTCACACTCAGTCATACTTAAAATTTGTGTTTTCCAACCCTGTTTGTCAGCAAAACGCATATACATTCTCATTAAATCACCTGCAAAGATATTTGCTTCATCTCCGCCAGCACCACCTCTGATTTCCAACATAATGTCTTTATCATCCATTGGATCTCTTGGTAATAGTAATATTTTCATCTGTTCTTCATACTGAACAATTTTCGCTTCATTTTCTTCTATATCAGATTTCAAAAAGGCTTTCATATCATCATCTGATTCCGATTTTATCATTTCTTTTGCATCTGCTATTGCATCTACCGCTTTTTTCCAAGCATAATACAATTCTACTGTTTCTTCCATAGATTTACGTTGCTTTGATAATTCTTTAAATCTATTATAATCTTGTATTACAGCTGGATCAGATAAAGTAATTCCTAATTCGTTATATTTTTCCTCTATTTGTTTTATTTTATCTAACATGTCTTTCATAAAAAAACCTCACTTTACAAAAATTATACCAAAAAAATGTTTATATACAAAAGCAATATAAACTTTGATTTTTATTTTCGACAAAAAACTGCTTTATTAAAATAATAAAGCAGTTTTTTATATTTAATCAATGAATTATTTTTTTTCTGGAACAGCTACTGGAGTTGCAGTGTGATTTGCTGAATCAACTTGTTCTGCAGCTGCAGAGTTTTGTCTTGCATGACTTTTTAAGGCTTCTTGAATATCTGTAGGATTAAAATCTTTATTTACATATTCAATTTTTGCATTTTTCTTTAATGATTCAATAAAGTTTTCCAAAACTTTAACTTTCTTTTGATTTTCTAAATATGAAATAATATCTTGTTTTACTTTTTCAAAAGAATCTTGACCAGCTGCTTTTCTATCTGTAACCATAATGATATGATAGCCATAAGGTGTTTTTACAACACCACTAACTGTATTTGGCTTCATTGTAAATGCAACTTTTGAAAATTCATCAACCATTTCTTGTTTTGAGAAGAAACCTAAGTCACCACCTTGTTTTGCTGATTCAACATCTTCAGATTTATCTTTTGCAATTTTAGCAAATGCTGATTGATCTTTTTGGACTTCAGCCAAGATTGCTTGAGCTAATTTTAATTTTTCAGCCATTTGTTTTTGTACAAGTGCATTCAATTCCGCATCTGTTAATTTTGCATTTTTAGAATCAGCTTTCAAAACTTCTTTCATTTCATCAACATTAGCTGCGATTAAAATATGAGAAGCTCTAACTTTATCTGGATATTTAAATTTGCTTAAATTTTGGTTGTAATATGTTTTTGCTTCCGCCTCTGATACAGTAACTTTTTGCAACATATCAACTAATTTTTTCATCTTAACTTCTTCTGCCAAATCTTGTTTAAATTCTGATAGTGTAACACCATTTTGTTTTAAGATTTCGTTGAATTTTGCTTTTGAACCAACTTTTGCAATAATTGATTGCAATTCAGCTTCAGCATCTTTTTTAGTTACAACGATATGACGTTTTTCCATTTCTTCATCAATCAATGAACGGATAATCAATTCGTTTACTACTCTATCTTTTAACATTAAATACATAAAACTATTTTTATCTACATTTTTTGCATCTAAACCAAACATTTGTAATGCTGGATTATTAACAGTTTGGTTAAACAATTTGTCATAATCTGCTTGAGTAATTGCTCTGTCGTTTACTTTTACGATAACTTCACTATTTTTTAATCCACAACCTGTTAATAACAATGCCGAAAACAATAATAGTGCAAATAACTTAATTGATTTCATAATTATCTCCTTACTCGTTTTTATACTCGTAACTAACCTTATTAATATAATAAAACAAATCTGTCAAAATTGAAAATATTTCATCAAAATTAACATATCTATTGTTAAGCAATATTACAGAATTTCCATCGTTGCAAGATTTTGGAGCCACTGTAAATTTCGTATATTTTATTACATTTTGCGGAAGTTTATCCTTTATCATATTCCATTCCATTGTTGTATATGGCGTGTAAATTCTTATAGTGTCTTGAGTTTCTCTTATTAAAGAAATATTTGCAGAAGTTGCAGAAAGTCTAATTTTTATCAACTTGATTAAATTTTCAACAGGTTCTGGCATTTTTGAAAATCTATCTTTCCACTCATCGATAATATAATCTAACTCTGTAATATTTTTTACATCAGATAAACGCTTATATTCAATCATTTTTTGCTCACTTGAGCCAACCCATTCGTCAGGAATATACGCTGTTACATTAATATCAACTATCGTAGGCTCTTGTTTTTCAACAACTTCACCTTGAATTTCTTTAATTGCTTCGTCTAAAAGCTCACAATATGCATCAAAACCAACATTTATCATGTGCCCATGTTGTTTTGTACCTAATAAATTACCTACACCTCTAATTTCAACATCCCTCATTGCTATTTGATAGCCACTGCCAAGTGTGGTAAATTCTTTTATTGCTTTTAATCTTTTTACTGCCTCTTCTGTTAGCATTTTATTTTTTGTATAAAGACAATAACAATATGCCTGCTTTTCGCATCTACCAACACGACCTCTAAGTTGATATAATTGAGCTAAACCAAACTTATCTGCATCATGAATTATAATTGTATTTGCATTTGGAATATCTAAACCATTTTCAATTATAGTAGTAGCTAGTAATATATCATATTCATGGTTAGAAAAATCCAACATTACTTGTTCTAATTCAGACACATTCATTTTTCCATGACCAACAACAATTCTTGCATTTGGAACTATTTTTTGCAATCTAATTTTAAAATCTTGAATTGTTTCAACCCTATTATAAAGATAAAAAACTTGACCTTCTCTATCCAATTCATGAGTTATTGCATTTTTTATAATTTGTTCATTAAATTCACCAACAAAAGTTTTTATTGGCATTCTGTTTTTTGGCGGAGTATTTATCAAAGACATATCTTTTATACCTGAAAGTGACATATACAAAGTTCTAGGTATTGGAGTTGCTGACATTGAAATTATATCTATATTTTCTCTTAATTGTTTTAATTTGTCTTTATGTCTAACTCCAAATCTATGTTCTTCATCAATTACCAACAAGCCCAAATCCTTAAATTGAACGCCTTCTTGCAACAATCTATGAGTACCTATTACAACATCGCACTCACCAAGTGCTAGTTTTTTTAATGTTTCTTTTTGCTCTTTTGGACTTCTAAAACGACATAACAAATCAACGTTCATTGCAAAAGGTTTAAACCTTTCAGATATAGTTTGATAATGCTGTAATGCTAAAATAGTAGTTGGAACTATTACAGCAACCTGTTTTCCAGATGTAATAGCTTTAAAAATAGCACGCATTGCAACTTCTGTTTTACCAAATCCAACATCACCACAAATTAATCTATCCATTGGATTTTCGGATTCCATATCTTTTTTAACTTCATCGATAGTTCTCATTTGATCTGGCGTTTCTGTATATTCAAAAGCTTCTTCCATTTCAATTTGCCAATTTGAATCAACGTCAAACTGAATACCTTTTCGCAATTTTCGTTTTGCATACAATCTTAACAAATCATAAGCAATCGTTTCAACAGCTTTTTTAACTTTGTTTTTTGTATTTTCCCAATCACTACCACCCATTCTTGATAGTTTAGGTTTTACTGAACCTGAACCTCTATAGCGACATAGTAAATTTATTTGTTCAGCTGGAATGTGTAACTTATCATTTGATGCATATTCAATAGTCAAATAATCTTTTAATTGTCCATCTATTTCTTGTTGGTTTAATCCTCTGTAAATACCTACACCATGAATTGAATGCACAACATATTCACCTGTTTGAATATCATTTATACTCTCTATATACTCTTGTTTTTCTTTATAATAATTCTTTTTTGAAACAGTAATCTCTTTTGAACGCTTATTGAAAAGCTCCCTATCAGTTAAAAAAAGAAATTTACACTCATCTGAAATAGCACCGAAAGAAGATACACCTTCCATGAACTTGCAATTAAAAACTTCGTTTTCTTCTAAAATTTCTCTTACACGTTCTGGATAATCAGTCGCTATCAATGTTTGATAACTACTTTTTTC
>JBJFBU010000030.1:0-5443 GCA_051888595.1 Candidatus Gastranaerophilaceae bacterium
ATATCAGTTCATTATAAAAATCTTAGATTTTTGTCTTGACAACTGAGCCACTATATTGTTTTGATATAAGCCATATATATTCAAATGTTTTTTATACCCTTTAGTCAAATGATACTTTTGTAATCCTAATGCAGTTCTTGAAGTTTCTTCCATAGAACGACGTAAATTTATCCCTAATAGTTCACCTGTTTCATAATGCCTTAATGGGATAACTGTACCACGTTTACTAACCACATGATGACAAGACAACAATATACCAAATTTTTTTCTTACTTCTTCTGTAATTCCTTCCAAATACCAACTTTTATTCATTGCCTGATAATAATAGTCTCTTTTTAATTCAGATTCACTTAAAATCCTTACTTCCTCTCCAAAGTCACTCTTTTCTATTATTGATTCAACTTTATCTTTTCGTGGCTTCAGATTAATGTCCAATAAATTCTTATCTGTTAATTCTAACAAACCATGTAAGTATGTTATTGTATCAGCAAATGAATAATCAGTGATATTCATAATTAATGTCAATATGTCAGCTTTATCATTATATCCTTTTCTTGTAAAATTTCTTACACCAAGATAGGGATTGTCTTTGACATGTATAGCCCCGATTTTATCTCCATCAGGGTTACTGCATTCATATCTTTGCTTAACATCATTATACACAATGTTACCACAGCCCAAGTCTTGTAATACAACTTCAATTTGCTCTGATTCGTATATATATTTTTTTAGTTCCTGTGCATTAAATTTTTTCTTATATTTCTTCCTGCTTGTTAAACTTAAATCTTCTTTATTTACAGACCTTAGTAAAATATCTTTAATATAACCATCCTCATATTTATATTCACTAGTTATATTGTCAAGTAATGTATCCATTTGGTCTTTCGTTGGAAAATATTCATATGTAACCTGAGGCTTTATCAATGAAATATACTTTTGAATAAATTCTTTCTCATATCCATTATCTAGAAAAATTCGAGCCAAAGACAATCTATCAATATCAGTATATAAATCTTTATATATATCACTATCCATAGCTGCTAGGGTAATAAGTATCTGATTTCTACACACAACTTTTTCTTTTAAAGCATCATTGTACTTTCTTCTTAATGTTCCTGATTTAATTCCTTTCTTTTTAGTTTCCATTTATAATACCTCTTTAGATTATAATAGCATTGATTCGCCAATGGCTCACAATGCCATCTACCTAGGAATAAGAAATTTCTCATTCCTAGGTAGAATGCGATAATGAACCGCAGGTGAATTATCGGCTTAATTGGGGAATTTTTATTCTACTTATTACAAAGCTATTTTTTCCCTAACATCTCATATCCTTAATTATAAATGTTGGTTTCTCTGAATTTTTTCCTTTTGGGGAAATATCAATATCAAATTTATTTAATATTGGTTTAAGGCTTTTGAAATCTTTCTTAATACCTAGAGTCTTATAACCATAAATATTTGATATTCTATGAATCTCTTCTTTTACCTTGTTTCGCTGGTCTTCAGTTATCTTTACATTTAAAAAATTATTTTTGTATAAAAATTTCCTTAACATTTTTCCTGCCATTTCAACATATTCATTTTCATCAAAATGCAAAATAAAAACTTTAGACCCTTTAAACCATTCATTTTCTAGAAACTCTAAACCTGTAAGCATATGATAACTATCAGCATCCCAATGGGTAAAACATGGTACATTAGGATATTTTACAATATCTGAAAATATTTTACAATCATATATATTTTGACGCTTGCCCTCTATGCGTCCTTGATACAATACGAATTCTTCACTCACATAATCATATCTAATATAATTAAAAACATCTTCAGGTAATTGTTTTAAAACGTCAACAATTCTATATTCAATTTTTTGTCTCTTGCAGACCTCTTTATATTTAGACAAAGACGAATTCATTTGCTCTACGATACTTTTATTTAATATTTGTATGAACATATCCCTTTTATCAATATGTTGTTGAGCATTTGAAACAATCACAAGCTTTTCTATTCCTTCTCCAGATTCAGAATTTCCCCGAACACGACCTGCAATTTGAATGAGTTCAGACTTATTATGTGTTTCTGCAAAAGCTGTTTTTATATCGTCATCTAATATATTAATACCTTCTTTATTCTTTGAAGTGCTGAAGAATATTTTTATATTTTCAGGAATTTTTTCTTCTACTGTTAAAGCTTCATTCATATTGTCTATCCTTTGCCGTAAAGAGTCTTCTATAGCTTTCGGAAAACTTGCTTTTTCACTTGATACTTCTTTTTCATTAATATTAAAAGAAAAACCAAAGTCATCTTCAGGTATGCCCATTTCAATTAGTTCATTTGTTAATTCTGATATAGAAGATTTATAGTTTGCAAAATATATTAACCTCTCCCCTTTTTTCCATAGATTATATATATAATACTTAATCGTTTCCTTATCTATCAGGTGTATTTCTTTAGGCATTAAATGTAAACATTCATTGAACAAGTCTAAGTTATATGCAGGCAACGAATTTTCACCTTTAAATAACCAATCAATAGGTTCTTGTGTCCCTGACATTAATATAATATCACAGTTGTCATTTCTATAAAATGTATGCCTGATTAACCGCTCAGTATAAAAGTTATCTGTAAATGTAGCATCAGTAGTTAGTGCATGAGCTTCATCTAATACAATCAAATCAAACTTATTCCATAAGTATGTATTAGGGTCGTCGGATTTATACTTATATTTAAAGAACTTCTCAATGCTAGCATTAGTACATACTGTATTTTTATTTATAGATAAATCATCATCAGATAATTGGTCTAAATCAATAAATGTACTTGCTTTCATTTTATTAGCTTGTGCAATAACAGTATTCTTTCTTGATGTTATGAAAAGTATTCTTAAATCAGGGTTTTCTTCAGCTGTTTTTTTCACCCAATAATTCTTACCACTACAAACACCTGCTGACAATCTTATAAGCCTTTTACCTTTTATATGTTCTTCATAATTGAGTTTATCACTTACTCTTTCACTATTTATTCTTGCCATTCAGCATTCTCTCTTCCTTATTACTTTTTAGTACCACTATAATAAATTATATCATAGTAATTCACATTTTAATAATCATCAACTCACCATCTCAAAATGAATATACCGGACACCTTTGAGCCACCTGTCCGGATTTTGAGAGCCATAGTTCCAGAACAGAGAGCCACTCTCTCACAGTTTATTCCACGGGGCTCTTGACATGAGCCTCAAAACGCACATGATTGTACGGCAATGCAGCAAATAAGCGTTTTCAGCGATATTGCCGTGGCAAATAGCCTATCATGTGCTACTCATGTAAAGAGCCTTTCGCGGCATAAAACTGCTGGCTCTGAACTCCCGGTACGGTGGCTACTCGGTACCGGACTGACGGCTCTGACGCATCGTAATATTCACAAAAGCACCGATTCGATTATTTTATTATTAATTATAACCATTACACACTTAAATCAAGTTAATTTCAATTATATACCGTTACTGTATCGTTAAGAAAACATATTTCATTGAAGCGGTGACTATAGTTCATTTTATAATAATGTATAAGGATTAAATATAAGCCGTTAATATCGATAAGTGTCATTATATCCTAACCGAATAATAATTTTAATATTATTGTCAATTTATGTTGCATTTATGTTTATTTGACGTTATAATTATATTGCAATTAATCATTAGTTAATTTGACACTATTATAGAAGGGATTTTGTAATGGGTAATTATTTTGGTTATATGCGTATCTCAACAAAAGAGGAACGTTCTTTACAGAAATTCACAAGACAAGAAGCAGCATTAAAAAAATATGCCAAAGACAATAAAATAGAGTTTTTATATATTGCACATGAAGATGTGTCTGGTAAATCATTTGATAATAGAATTGAATGGAATAAAATAGATAAGCTTGTTCACGAAGGTGATACTATTGTTTTTAAGGATATCTCCAGATTCACACGTGAAGCGGTTGTTGGCTATGATAAATATATGGAATTAATGAATCGTGGCATTGAACTTGTTTTTATCGATAATTCAACTGTCTGTACCAAATACATCAAAGAACTACTTAACGTAGCTGAAAAGCAAAACCTAATAGCTAAAATAAGCCTTGAAAATACTATTAAGTTATTACTTTTCGTTGAACTAGACAGAGTTGAACAAGAACGTCTTATCCTTATCAAGCGTATCAAAGATGGAATTGAATCGAGTAATAAGAAATCTGGTAGACCTCTCGGAAAGATTGATAAACTAACAGATGATTTGAAATCAGATATTAATAAATACCTTACAGATAGAAGTATAAAACAAATCGATTTAATGAATAAACATGGCATTAGCCGAAATACTCTTAAAAAATATATTACACTTATTCAGAACGGTTCTCTATAAAGTCCCCCCTGTTGATAACTTCTAATTCAACAGGGGGTTTAAAATATATTCTTGAAAGTGAAGCGGCTACTTTACAATTTAAAAGTAATTATCTTTTTAACAATCTCGAGTATGTAGTACATTAATTACACTCGATAAATTTATATATTTTCGTTGTTTTGTTTCTCATATTCCAATATTTTTACAATCATTTCAATTATATATTCTGGTGGTTTTCTACTTCCAGAATGCCAGTTTTAAATAGTTCGCAATGGTATATTGAAATGCTTTGATAGTGCCGTTTGCGATAAATTATACTTATTACAGATATCTTTAATTGTCATATTTTACCTCTTTTCTAATCTTCTTTAATTTTACAATATTTAACTTATAATATTACCAAACCATATTTCCCATTTATATAGTCCAATTATCATCATCATTTAAACCCGATTTAAAAATTCCTTCATATTTGCAATCACAAATCTTTGCAATTTCTTCCAAATCAGATTCTCTCCAATTATCCAACTTAAACTTTTTAGAAATATTTTGTTGTGTTACTCCAAGTTTTTCTGCCAATTCTTTCTGTGTTATATTCCGTTTAATCATTAAAATTCTTATTTTTTCCGTCATAGCCATATTATTCACCTATTGTAAAATAAACTTATTACCCAAGAAACATATTTCTTTTGGTTCAGGAATACTTCTTCCAAGTAATTGTGCAGTTTCAATCCACTCATTAATGATTTTTTCCACGTTCTCAAGTGCTTCTACTGGCGTGTTACCATCTGCCATGCATCCTGCTAATTGAGGTACTTCAACAATCCACTTATTATCTTCTGTAGACCAATTAATTATCCGTTCATACTTATTCATGATTATACCTCTATTTTATCTAATATCCAATATTCATCTCGTTCTACAAGTTAAACAATCTATCATATTTTTCTTGTAAACGTCTTCTTTCTTCTTCAAGCTGTGCAGGTGATAAATTATACTTACCTTCTTCAACCCACTTCATAGCTTGATAAGCACCATAATTTGAAACATCTT
>JBJFBU010000031.1:0-5420 GCA_051888595.1 Candidatus Gastranaerophilaceae bacterium
GAACCTATGTATTTAAAAAAAGATGCAACACCTGAAGAAGATAGAATATTTAAAGAAGAATTAAAACAAAAACTTCTTGAACTTGATGAAAAAGCTCCAGAAGCATTTAAAGAGGCTCATAGAAAGAAAAAATGAAAAAATCATTAAATGTAATGGCAGTACAAATGTCATCTAAACTTGGGGAAAAAAAACAAAACATAAAAAAGGTAAAAGATTTAATAGAAAAAAATATCAAAAAAGATACTGATGTTATTTTTTTACCTGAAGTTTGGACTGTTGGTTGGGCTTGTAAATATTTTACAGAATCAGCCGAAGATATCAATGATAGTAACGTTATAAATACTTTGTCAGAAATAGCTAAGAAGCATAATGTCAACATTGTTGGCGGAAGTTTTATTACTAAAAAAGATAACAAAATGTATAATACCTGCCCAGTAATAAATAGAGCAGGGAATTTAATTGCAACATACGATAAATGTCATTTATTTTCGTATTATGGAGATAATGAAGGCAGTTACATCACCGAAGGAAATTGCCCTGTTATTGTAAATATTGAAGGTTTTAGAATTGGCTTAAGTATTTGTTATGACATAAGATTTCCTGAATTATATAGAGCTTATGCAAAATGTGGTGTTGATTTAATGGTTAATATGGCTGCTTGGGGCTCAAAAAAAGAAATACCTTGGGTTTCAATGACTCATTCTAGAGCTGTTGAAAATCAATGTTATTTTATTGCATTAACTCAATCTGGAGCAATTGAAAATGGCGAATTTAATCTTGGCAAATCAACTATAATAGATTATAAAGGTGATAATTTAGCAGAAATAACTTCAGGTGACGGAGCTATCTTTGCAACTTTAAATATGGATGAGCAATACAGCTTTAGGGAAAAATGTACTGTATTGAAAGATATTCATAAAGACTACATAGTAAAGGAAGTTTAATTATGAAAAAAATATTATTAACATTCGTTTCCGTTTTGTTACTAACTCAATGTGCACTTGCAAAAGACGATTTAAAACTTTTAGATAAGTCTATAAGAAAATTTGATATACCAAAAGATTCTGTTTCAATTTCTGTAAAAAACATTGAAACAGGAGAAATTGTAAAAGAAATTAACGCAAAAGTGCCAACATCACCTGCTTCAACACAAAAAATGCTAACATATTTTCCATCTTTAAAAGTTTTAGGAGAAAATTATAATTTTTCGACAAAACTATACAGAACAAAGAATGGAGATTTTTACATTAAACTTGGCGGTGACCCTTATTTAACAACAAAAGATTTAAAAGCACTTGTTTCTAACATAAAACTAGGCAAGTGGGGTGAAATTAAAAACTTATACATAGATGATACCATTTTAGATAACAAATGCTGGGGCGAAGGTTGGCAATGGGATGATGACTTAAATACACTAATGCCAAAATTTGGAGCTTATAACTTAGATAAAAATTTGTACACAGTTATCATAAATCCAACAACAATTGATTCTCCCGCTGATATATTTACGGCTGTGTTCTATCCTACAACATTTATAAATCAAACAAAAACAGCGACATCAACAAATATATCATTATCTCGAGATAATTATATTTCACCAGATTCAATCACTGTAAACGGTACTGTAGCAACAAAAACAAAAATTCAAGTGCCTGTAAATTATCTACGAAGATATTTTCTATTAAGACTTGATGATTCTTTCCGCAGTGCAAAACTGGAATACTATGGTAAGTATCCAAGAGCTAAAGTACCTAATGGTGCAGTTTTAATTGCCGAAATAAAACACCCAATTTCTATGGCAACAGAAGATGTTTTGAAAAATAGTAATAACCTTGTTGCAGAAACTGTTTTTAAACTTGCGGGTGGAAAGTACACAAAATCAACAGGTACAGAAGCTTCAGCAATGGCAATGTTTAACAACTATTGTTCAACAAACAAAATTGATTGCTCAAAAATTAGAATAACTGATGCAAGTGGTGTTTCTAAAAACAACCTTGTAACTTCTGATTTCATGACCGATTACATTATTGCAACAAGCAAAATTTACGGATTAGATAAAGTAAAAACACTTTTAGCTACAGCTGGAGAAGGTACTTTAAAAGGTAGAATGTTTTATCTTAATAAAAAACTTTGGGCTAAAACAGGAACTCTATCAAATATAAGCGGAATAGCTGGTATTATTTCAGCAAAAAGTGGAAATAATTTCGCATTTAGTATTTACATAAATGATGGCAAATCAACTGATAATACTAAAAAACTACTTGAAGATGTATTAATAAAAGAAATTTACAATAATTTATAAAAACATAAATAAAAAAGCGGAGCTAATTGAAATTAGCTCCGCTTTTTTATTCGATATATGCTTAAGATTAAGAAATCAATTGTGTTTTTTCATAAGAGCCAACAAATCTAAAGAAACTAGCTTTTACTTTAACCTCGTCAACAGCTTTTTTAACTACTTCATCATTAATATGACCATCAAAATCAACATAAAATGTATATTCACCAAACTTAGTTTTTGAAGGTCTTGAATCGATATATGACAAATTAATTCCATATTTTGAAAATATCTGTAACACATCTAATAATGCACCCGATTTATTTTCTGTTGAAAATGCAATACTAGTCTTATCATTTCCAGTTACAGGTGTTTCATAATTTCCAATAAGAGCAAATCTTGTTTGATTTGATGGTTCATCATTAATATTTTCACAAATTATGTTTAAATTATACAATTGAGCAGTTTTTTTGCTACCTATAGCTGAATAAGTTAAATTATAACCATCTAAAGAACGAGCAGCCTCTGCTGTACTTGAAGCTCTAACAATATCCAAATTTAGAGGAAGTTGAGTTGAAATAAATTTATGGCATTGAGCCAGAGCCTGAGGATGAGAAATAACACCAGTGATGCTATATAATTCTGTTACCTTTGACAACAAACAATGATGAATAGGTATAACTAATTCTGCTAAAATTCTAATATTAGGATTTTTTGTTTTTATCAAACAATCACTTGATTCTCTAACTGTACCTTCAATTGAATTTTCAATTGGAATAACACCAACAGTTTGCGGATTATCATCAACAAAATCAATAACCTTACTAATCATATTTAAAGGTTCTTCAATAGGGTAGATATCATATTTATCTTTAAATTCATCTTTTGCAATTTCTGTATAAGAACCACCTGGTCCTAAAAAAGCAATTCTCATAACATCTGACAAAAAATTCATTGCTAAATCTCCTTGTTTTTATTATAATTTTACTAAAAGGGAATAAAAATGGCAAATATAAAATTTGGAACTGATGGCTGGAGAGCCATAGTTGGAGAAGATTTCAATTCAGAAAATGTATCATTAGCTTCAAACGCAACTGCAAAGTATGTTTTTGATAATTTTGGATTAAACAAAAAGATAATAGTTGGATATGACCCCAGAAATATGGCAGATGTTTATTCAAAATTATGTGCCGATATTTTGGTACAAAAAGGTTTTGAAGTTTTATACAGCAACAAAGTTGTACCAACACCAGTTTTAGCTTATAATGCAAAACACTTAAATGCTTGTGCAATTATGTTCACTGCAAGTCATAATCCACCTCAATATTTGGGTTTAAAATTTATACCTGACTATGCAGGTCCTGCAACAAGTGAAATTACAAATGAAATAGAAAATAATCTTGGAAAATCAATTGAAAATAGCTTAAATGGTTCATTCAAATATTATGATTTTTCAAATGATTATTTTACAAAATTAGAACAGCTAATTGATTTTAACAAAATTAAATCAGCCAAAAAAGAATTTATATTTGACGGCTTATATTCTGCCACTATCGGATATTTCGATAAAATATTAAAAAACCATAATATAAAATTCAAAAGTTTACACATGAAACATGATGTAAATTTTGGTGGCGGTATGCCAGAACCTAAACCTCAATATATGGAAGAATTAATACAAAAAATAAAAACATCAGCTAACACAGTTGGTTTTGCTAATGATGGTGACGGTGATAGATACGGAGTTATTGATGAAAAAGGTAACTATGTAACACCAAACGAAATAATGGCAATACTTTTACTTCATCTTACAAAAAATAAAGGATTAAATGGTTGTTTAGTAAAAACTGTTGGCGGTAGCACATTGCTAGATATAATCGCAAAAAAAACAGATACTGAGCTTGTAGAAACAGCCGTTGGTTTTAAACATGTTGGTGAAGCAATGCGAAAATATAATCCTGTTATTGCAGGTGAAGATTCTGGAGGGTTGTCTATTCAAGGACATATTCCAGAAAAAGATGGCATCTTAGCTAACTTACTAATTTTAGAAGCTATGGCTTATGAAAATAAATCACTTGTTCAATTACAAGAGGATTTATACAAAATTGTTGGAGCAAAATTCTTCAACGATAGAATTGATAGCAAATTAGAAAATCAATTTCAAGTAAAAGAAAAACTTGAAATTGCTGAAAATTTAAAAGAACTTGGTGACTATAAGGTTGTGAAAGTTAATAAAATTGACGGAGTAAAACTATATTTCAACGATAATAGTTGGATATTAGTAAGACCAAGTGGAACAGAGCCTCTTTTGAGGGTATACATTGAATGTGATAGCAAAGAAAAACTAGAAGAATTTAAGGAGAATATAAGAAATGCAAATATCGCTTAATTGGTTAAAAGATTTCGTTGATCTTGAAGGAATTGATGAAAAACAAATTGCTCACGAGCTTACAATGAGTGGTTTGGAGGTTGAAGGAATTGAATACTTAAAACCTAAATTCAAAAAAATAATAACTGCAAAAATTGAAAAAATCAATCAACACCCAAATGCTGATAAATTGCATTTAGTTGATGTCAACATTGGTTCAGAAGTTAAAACCGTTGTTTGCGGAGCTCAAAATATTGAGGAAGGTCAAGTTATTCCTTATGCTTCAGTTGGTTCGCAAGTTTTAGATAGAAAAACTGGTGAAATGTTTACGTTGACTCCAGCTGTAATAAGAGGCGTTGAATCACAAGGTATGCTATGTTCATCTGATGAATTAGGCTTAAGCGATAGAAATTATCAAGAGGAAGATGGTATTTTAATTCTAAATAGACTTATTAACAATATTGAACTTGGAAAAAATTTAGAAGATGTTCTTAATCTAGAAGAAGATGTTGTATTAAACATTGCACCAACAGCTAATAGAGGTGATGAAATGTCTGTTTTAGGCGTTGCTAGAGAATTGTGTGCTATTTTTGATAAGCATTTAAAATATTCACCACTTGAAGCAACAGTTGAATATGGCAATGACAATTTTGAAGTTGAAATTAAAGACTTAGATGTTTGCAAATATTACTCTGTAGGTTTGTTAAGCGGAGTAAAAATAAAAAAATCTCCAGATTGGATGCAAAAACGTTTGATTTCTTCTGGCATAAGAGC
>JBJFBU010000032.1:0-5410 GCA_051888595.1 Candidatus Gastranaerophilaceae bacterium
TTTACATTATTACAAATATTTTCACCTGCAAATATTTTAATGTACATGGCTGTTTTCACAAGAATCAGCGGAATGATAGCGTCTGCACCACTATATTCAACATATAGACTTCCAACTCAAATAAAAATTTGGTTAGTCGCATTCATTGCATTTATAATATATCCATTTGTTCAAAGTCATTCTCATTTTATGATTCCAAATGATATTCCAGGGTACACATGTGTTTTAATAAAAGAATTTGCAATCGGTTATATAATCGGTTTTTGTGCGAATTTAGTATTTGTAGCTGCAGAACTTGGCGTTAATATGTTCTCTATTCAAATGGGTCTGTCTATTAGCCAAGCTTTAAACCCTGCAACTGGAACAAATTCACCAATCATTACTCAAGCTTTTACATTACTATTAACAATGGTTTTTATATCGTTAAATGCACATCAATGGCTATTTTCAGCTGTATATAGCAGTTTCGCACATGTTCCGGTTGGTTATTCATTTATTTTTGACGGAGCTTTGGTGCAAAAAGTTATATACATGACTGGACAAATATTCTCAATTGCAATTGGGCTTACAATGCCAATTTTTAGCATTTTACTAATAAAAGATATTTTATTAGGTTTTGTATCAAAATTAATGCCACAGATGAACATTTTTATGGTAGCAATGCCTTTAAAAATTTATGTAGGTTTATTGTTATCAATGATATTTATGCGACCAATCGCAGAATATGCAAAAATTTTGCTTGAAAAAGTATTAATACAAGTATCAGCTATATTCTAGCTAAGAAAGGTAAACCTAAATGGCAAACGATGGGCCAGAAAAAACAGAAGAAGCCACCCCCAGACGACGAAGTAAGGAACGTGAAAAGGGTAATATAGCCAAGAGTAAAGATTTAATGTCTGCAATCACAGTAACTCTTGGAATTGTTTTGTTGGGTGCTTTTTCTGGCTGGATAATGAATCGATTTATACTTGCAATGCACTTAGCTTTCACTAATATAAATCCTAAAAATATTGACATAAATGAAATGATTGGTTTAATGGCTCCTCATGTCAGAATTATGGGTGAAGCAGCTTTACCATTCATGATATCTCTTCTCGTTTTGGTGACTATATCAATACGGTTGCAAGTTGGAAAAATATTTGCACTCGATAAAATAAAACCTAAATTTGAAAATATTTCGCCTAAAAAATGGGTTGATGGGCTAAAAAGGTTACTAAACCCATTTGAACCAAACAAAGTTGTTGAGTTAGTAAAATCCGTTTTAAAAGTCATTATTGTAGGTTTTTGTGGTTATTCTGCAGTACATGCAAGACTTGATGACATGTATGCATTATTGGGTGCAGACCCAAACGTAGTTTTTGCGGTTATCGGTAGTATTTTAACACAGATGTTCATAAACATGTGTTTGGCAATTCTTATCATCGGTCTTTTAGATTTAAAATTTCAAACATATCAATTTGAAAAATCTATAAAAATGACAAAACAAGAAATTAAAGACGAAATGAAGGATACAGAAGGTGATCCAAAAATTAAGAGTAAAATTAGGGCAATGGGTCAACAACTTCTTCAACAAAAAATGATGGCATCAGTTCCAACTGCAGACGTAGTTGTAACAAATCCGACACATTATGCAGTCGCACTAAAATATGATAGAAGTGTAAAACCCGCACCTTATGTTGTCGCCAAAGGTGTTGATTTTATTGCTTTTAAGATAAGAGAAATAGCACAAAACAACAATGTTCCTATTGTTGAAAACAGATTGGTTGCAAGAACCCTCTACAAATTAGTTGAAATTAATGATATAATACCATCAGATATGTTCCAAGCTGTTGCAGAAATTCTTGCATACGTCTACAACAGCAGAAAAAGATAACTTGGGTGAAGGTAAAACAAACACATGAACATGGGAAAACTTTCAGAATTACTTAAGAATAGTGATATCTCGCTTGCTATAGGCTTGGTATTCATCGTTCTTATGATGATTATTCCATTACCCCCTGCCTTTTTAGATATTCTTTTAACGGTAAATATATCTCTTTCTGTAATCATATTACTTGTTTGTTTATACACAAAAGAACCACTTGATTACTCTAGCTTTCCAACTGTTTTGTTGATTGCAACTTTATTTAGATTAGGTCTGAACGTAAGTTCGACAAGACTTATTTTACTATATGGCGAAGCCGGTAGTGTTATTCATTCATTTGGAGAATTCGTTGTTGGCGGAAATTACGTTGTTGGTTTTGTAATTTTCACTATTCTTGTATTAATCAACTTTATGGTTATTACAGGTGGTGCAACTCGTGTAGCTGAAGTAACAGCACGTTTTACATTGGATAAAATGCCAGGTAAGCAATTAAGTATTGATGCTGACTTAAATGCCGGATTAATTAGTGATGATGAGGCAAAAGCAAGACGTAAAGCATTAGAAAGAGAAACAGATTTCTACGGTACTATGGATGGTGCTTCTAAATTCGTAAAAGGTGATGCAACTGCTGGTATTTTGGTTACAATCATAAATATCGTGGGTGGCTTAATTATCGGTATGGTAATGCTGAAAATGGATTTTTCAACTGCACTTACAACATACACTATTTTGACAGTTGGTGACGGTCTTGTTTCACAAGTTCCAGCACTTTTAATATCTGTAGCAACAGGTTTAATCATATCTCGTGCTAGTGGTAAAGATGAATCATTATCACAAGATATTGGTAAAGAAATGTTTTCTGACCCTAGAGTTTTAGGTGTTGTTTCTGGACTTTTACTTCTTTTGGGTATAATTCCTGGTATGCCAACTATACCATTTTTATTGATAAGTATCAGTGCTGGTGGCTGGGGTGTATTAAAACATAAAGAGAAAAAACAAGCAGAAGAAAATGAGTTAAAAGCCAAGCAAGAAGCAGAAAAAGCTGCAAAATCTGGCAAAAAATCAAATAAAAAGGCTACTAGAGAAAGTGTTATGCAACTTTTAGCTGTAGATACAATTGAAATTGAAGTAGGTTATAGACTTGTACCACTTTTACAAGTAGATATGGGTGGTGACTTACTTGAAAGAATTGCTCAAATCCGTAGACAAACCGCTCTTGATATGGGTATTGTTTTACCATCAATAAGAGTACGTGATAATCTTCAACTTTCACCAAACACTTACCAAATCAAGTTAAAAGGTGTACCAATTGAAGCTGGAGAAGTTTACCCAGATAGAAGTTTAGCTATGAACGCTATGGGCGGAGAAGATAACCCTAACATAAAAGGTATTAGTGCTGTTGAACCAGCTTTTGGCTTACCTGCTTTATGGATTGAAGAAGACCAAAAAGACTATGCAGAAGCTTATGGTTATACTGTTGTTAGCCCATCTGCAGTTGTATCAACACATTTGACTGAAGTTATTAAGAAAAATGCGGCTGATATTCTTACAAGAAATGACGTACAACAACTTGTTGATAACTTGAGAAAAGAAGTTTCTGACACTTATGTAGATGACTTGCTAAAAGACATGACTATTGGAGATATTCAACAAATTCTTCAAAGTTTATTGAGAGAACGAGTTACAATCAGAGATTTAAAAACTATATTAGAAACAATTAGTTTGCAATGTAAATTCAGTAAAGATTATAATTACTTAACAGAACAAGTTAGACACGCACTTGCAAGAAGTATTTGCAAACAAAATGTTGCAGATAATGGTGAATTGATGGCAATTATTCTTTCGCCAGATGTAGAAAGAACATTAGCTCAAGGAATAAGTCCAGATAGACAAAACTTAACAATTGACCCTACATATTCTAAGTTGCTATTCAATAGCTTAGATGAAGAGATAAAAAAGGCTATTACGACTTATGGATGCCAACCAGTTATACTTTGCTCAGCAGCAATAAGATTAGCATTTAGAAATTTAATTGAAAATTTTTACCCACAATTTACAATTATGTCGTATAATGAAGTTACTACAAATACAAAAACTAAATCTGTTGGTATTGTAAAAGTAGTGAGAAATAATGTTTAGAAAGGATATAAAACTATATGAACGAACTTGTAAAAATTGATCAAAATGTAACAATAGTTCCAAAAGATTTTAATTTTGCAAACATTGGCTCTGTAACTGAAGTTTCAGAAAAAGGCTTCAGAATGAAAATGAAGTATCCAACAACAGGCATAAAGTTAAAACACATTTGCGAGTTTTATTCACATACTCCAAATGGAATTTTATTCTTTTCTTCTCATTCAACAGAAATTGAAAACAATGAAATTTTTGTTGCAAACCCAATAAAACATAGATTTCTGCAAAGACGTCAATTTACTCGTATCAAATTTATTACAGAATCAACTATGCGAGATAAAGATAGAGAATATAATATTTCTACAATTGACTTGTCTGCAGGCGGTATAAGATTTACTACTGATACATCAATTAACCTTGATAACGAATACAAAGTTAATATCATTTTAAATGAAGAACAAACTTTATCATGCATGTTCCAACCTATCAGAATGGAAAAACAAGACAAAAATAAATTCATGGTATCAGGAAGATTTGTTCATCAAGTAAATGTTGATAAAATGACATTAATTCAATATTGCATGAATAAAAATATGGAAGCTAAAAACAAGTAGACGATGAAAAAGAAATTTCAATATAGACAGAATATTGCAGCACTTTTTGGTTGTATGGCGTTTCTTGTGTTAGGATTATGTTCGTTGCTTGATAATGGTGGCATAACTTATGTATCTATTGCTAGCTCAGTAAAAACAGTTCTTCCTGGGACTCTAGTTTTGTATACATTGGGTTGGTTGATAGGTGCAATGGCAGAAAAATCAAAAATTTCTAATGATAAATCCATTAATTCTCAACTTAAGAAAATTATTGATGAAGAAGTTGATGGACTTAACGAAGATTCAAACATTGAATTATCGGAAGAAGATGAAGACGAACTTAACAATTTAACGATTGAGACAAACGAAGAATGAGTTTAATAAAATTATTTCAAAAAAAACATCACAACGCACTGTTTACAACACCGAGTCATGCACAAAGTTTTTGTATAAGCTCAAAGTTTAAACAGTTTTACAAGTTTGATATATCTGAAACAGATACACACAATCCACAAGAAGCATTAAAAAAAGCAGAAAAGAAAGCTTCAGAGATTTACAAAACTGTAAAAACAAAATTTTTAACTAATGGCTCAACTAGTGGTATTATAGCTTCTGTTTTGGCTTGTTGTGAACATAATGATAATGTTTTATTATGGGATAATGCACATCCGTGCCACAAAAATGCAGTTGAATTAGCTGGTGCAAATCCGATATTTTATCACTTAGACAGAGATGAAAATTGGGGGATTTATAAAGGTGTTAAGCCAGAATTAATCGAAAACATACTTAAAGACAATCCTGTAAAGGCTGTTATAATTAC
>JBJFBU010000033.1:0-5391 GCA_051888595.1 Candidatus Gastranaerophilaceae bacterium
TTGAAATGTTTGCAGATTGTTCATCTGAATCTAATTTAATATGTTTTCTGATATATTCAACTGCTGAATATGCACCTGTTGTAACAGCTTGCATAGAAGCACCTGAGAACCAGTAAATTACAGCACCACCAGCAATAAAGCCAAGTAATGTGTATGGATTTAATACATTCAAAATCATTTCAGGTTGAATACCTAATACATTTTGAATAACTAGGATTAATGAGAAAATCATAGTTGTAGCACCAACTACTGCTGTACCAATTAATACAGGTTTAGAAGTAGCTTTAAATGTGTTACCTGCACCATCATTTTCTTCTAAGTATTTTTTAGCATTTTCAAAATCAGGTTTGAAATTGTATTGTTTTTCAATTTCTTCACCTATATTTGGAATAGATTCAATCAATGATAATTCATATACTGATTGAGCATTATCTGTTACAGGACCGTATGAGTCAACAGCAATTGTAACAGGTCCCATTCCTAAGAATCCAAATGCTACCAAACCGAAAGCAAATACTGACGGATAAACCATTGTAGCTTCTGGAATAAACAAGCTTGCACCATAAGACAAGCCCATTAATAATACAATTACAGCACCAATCCAAAATGCTGAGAAATTACCAGAAACAATACCTGAAAGAATTGTTAATGATGAACCACCTTCACGAGAAGCTGTTACAACTTCTTTTGTGTGTAAAGCTTGTGGAGATGTGAATTTTTTAGTAGCTTCTGGAATTAAAGCAGCACCAACAGTACCACAAGAGATAATTGTTGATAATACTAACCATAAGTTACCACCCATTGGAGCCAATAACCAATAGCTTACGCCATAAGTCATTACGATTGATAGGATTGATGTAATCCATACTAAATTTGTTAATGGTTGTTCAAAATCGAACTTTTTAGCATTTGATGCATATACTTTTGTAATAGCACCGTTAATCCAATAAGAAACAATTGAAGTAACAATCATTAAGAATCTCATTGTGAAAATCCATGCTAATAATTGACATTGATTTACGTCACCTTTTACAGCTAATAAAATAAATGAAACAAGAGCAACACCAGTTACACCATAAGTTTCAAAACCATCAGCTGTAGGTCCAATAGAGTCACCAGCGTTATCACCAGTACAGTCAGCGATTACACCAGGGTTTCTTGGATCATCTTCTTTGATACCGAATTGAATTTTCATCAAGTCAGAACCAATATCAGCAATTTTTGTAAAAATACCACCTGCAACACGAAGTGCTGATGCACCTAATGATTCACCAATTGCAAAACCGATGAAACATGCACCTGCTATGTTACCTGGTACAAATAATAATATTACTAACATCAATATTAATTCTATTGATACTAATACAACACCAATTGACATACCAGCCTTTAAAGGTAAATTCAAAATGTTTAAAGGATTACCTTTTAATGCTGTAAATGCTGTTCTTGAGTTAGCTAAGGTATTCATTCTGATACCAAACCAAGCTACTGCATAAGAACCTAAAATACCAATTATAGAAAAAGCTAAAATGATTAGAACACCTTGCCAACCCATTTTAGCCAATCCACCAAAGTAAAATGCAATACATAAACCAATTAAGATTTCTAATGCAATTAAAAATTTACCTTGTTGAATAAGGTATGTTTTACAAGTTTCAAAAATTGTATTACCAACATTTGCCATACATTCATGAACTTCGATTTTCTTAACTTGTGCAAATGCAATAAGACCGAAAATTAAACCTAAAACTGACACTGCAATACCAATTAATAATAATGTGTGTCCTAAAGGATAATGTTCAGCAATTTTTGGAACAACTAAATCTGCTTCACTTGCTAATGCAGGAGCAGACACAAATAGCATTGAAAGCAACGATGCTAACAATGTTTTCTTAGCTCTTTTTTCCATTTTTTCTCCTTCACTAAAAAAATACTCTTTCCAAGTTCATTTTTGCATAAACATTTTTTTTTTCAACAAGTTTTTATCAAAAAATACATTAATTAAACGAAGGCTGTAATTAGTGTAAATATTACATTATAAACTATTGTAAATTTTTTAAATTATACTAGCAAAAAAAAATCTTAACGGGTTATTAAATAATTGCAATTTATAAAATAGAAAGTGTCAAAAGACAATGAAAGTTAATAGTATTAATGTTCAAACACCAATCTCACAAGTTTTAAAAAGCAACAATGTCGCTACGGTTAAAACAAATATGCAAATACCGTCTTTTGATAATAATGGAAATGGTTCTAGAGCAATTGCAAGCTATTTTAGAGGTGGACAAAATGTAAATTTTGTTGGACATGCTTGCAAAAAAGCAGATTTTCAAGTTAAAAAACAAGAAAATATTCCTTGTGCTTGCTGTGGTCGTCCAATGATGACAAGTAAACAAATGAATAACTTTATAGATGAAGCTCAAAACGCAACAGGTGAAGATTTAATTAAAGTTTTAGATAAAACAATGCCATATTTCAGAGGCACTGAAAAAGCAATTGCTAATTTTTTCAGAAAAACTGCTGGCATGTCACCTGAAAAAACAATGTCTGAACTTTTAATGGACTATTCTCCAAATGCAGTAACTTTATTGGCTACAGAACAAAAAAACGTTCTTGCGACAGCAACTCAAAAAGCTACTGAACTTTTTGGTGAAAAGAATCCGTTAAATGATTGCATTCAAAGAGGTATTAAATTAATTGATAAGAGTACTAACACAAATCACTTCCAAAGAAGAAAATTTTTGGCAGAAATGATTACAGCTGGTAAATCTTTAAAAAATAGAGAAGGTGTTGCTGAAGTAATTGATTTAGCAGCTCAACTTCCAAATGCAGGTAATTCAATTGAATCATTTATTGTTAAATATTCAAGAAAAGATAATACAGCAATCGCAAGAAGGTTAGTAAACACTGCAATTGCAACAGCAGAACACGTTCATCCTGACAGTTTAGGGGGTCCAGATCATACATCTAATTACCTAGGAGAATGTGGAGATTGCAACAGCAAACGTGGAAACAAGCCTTTGGAAGATTGGATGAAAGAATATCCAAACATGCCTCGCAATGTTCAAAAAAATGTTGACGAAGTCACAGAAAGAATTATCAACGGTGATTTAGGCGACAAATATGATGATTATCCTATAGATATTCAAGCAACTGTTGAAAGAGAAACAAATGGCATGATTAAAATCAAGGTTAAAAATCCAGAGGAAATCGATAAAACTCGAGAACAAAGAGGAATTGCAAAACCTGTCAAACCAACTGTAAAGCCTGAAAACATTAAAAGAACAATAAATATTTAACAATTCTACATAATTGTTGTTTAATTATTTTTTCGATATATAATAAAATTATAAATGGTCTTTAAATAAATTTAGTATGTAAATAAACACGATTATTTTAAAAATAGGTAAGGTCTCACAAAATGAATGTACAAAAAGTTATGGTAGCTACACCAATTTCGACAGTAGCAAATTTGAAGAAATCACAAAATTCTAACGTAAAAGAAACTCCGGTTGTTTCAAATCCTATTGAAGCTACTCCTTCAAGAGTTTCACAAATCATGAGAAATTATTTTATTGGCAGTCAAATGGTTAATCCTGCTTTCACAGGTTTCCCATGCTCAACTTCTAATTTTAGAGTTAAACAATTAGAAGACATGCCTTGCACTTGTTGCGGTCGTCCAATGATGACTAACAAACAAATCAACAAATTCGTTGAAGATGCTGCAAGTGTTTCTGGTAAAGAACTAAATGACGTTTTAGAAAACAACATAGACTACTTCAGAGCTGAAGAAAAAGCTATCGTTCATTATATCCAAAAACAACTAAATGGCAATAACAAAAACGCATCTTTAACTACTGCTGTTACAAACTCAAATCCTGATGCAGAAGAAATTTTAAGAGATGAGCAAATTGATGTTATAAAAAGAACAATTGCAAAATCTAAAGAAATTTTAGGTGAAAATAACATCGTTAATGATGCATGCAAAAAAGAATTAGTTAATAAATTTTCAAGAAATTCAAAAGAGTCTTTTAATAGAACAAACTTCCTTGAAAAATTAGTTAGATTGGAAAGCCAAGGCGTTGCTCATAAAGATTTACACCAAATCTTGGATGTTGCTGTTCAATTACCTGAATCTCAAAAATCTATCGCTAAAATGCTTGAATATGCTTACAAAGGCGAAGAAAAATTTGCAAATCGATTAATTCAAAAAGCAGTTGTTACTGCAGAACATATTCATCCAAAATCTAAAGGTGGCCCTAATGCTACTGATAACTACATGGGTGAATGCCAAGAATGTAACAGTTCTAGAGGTAATATGTCTTATGATATATGGATGAAAAGATATCCAAACATGCCAGATAACATTCAAGACAATATTAATGCTGTAACTGAAGAAATCGTTAAAGGTAAAATCGGTGGAAACTATGATGATTACCCAGTTGACTTGAAAGCTGCTGTTTATAAGGAAACTAATGGTAAAGTTGTATTAAAAGTTAAAAATCCAGAAGAAATTAATAAAATGCGTGAAGAAAGAGGCTTATCTAAACCTGTTAAAGATGAAAAAGAAAGAGCTAACGCTTCTGGAGCATACCAAGGTCCTAAAATTGGTGGTCCTAAAGTAAAACCATCTGGAAAAAGACAACCTAAACACATAGCTGATAATAAAGTTATTGTTAGATATCCAGAAAACAAAGAAGCTACAAAAGTTGCATAATAATAGACTGATAAATAATAAAGGCTATGTCACAACAAACAGTTGATAAATAGCCATTTTTATAGGGGAGTATCAGAACTCCCCTACAAACTGTTATTTGCAGTTATCTATACTCATTTGGAATTTCGATATGAAGTGTCTCACACAATAACTTCACATCATGTGCATCATTTTCATCAAACTCGTATCCCAGATGGAACATTACTTGACTATATGGTTCAATACAGGAAACCTCTATTTCCTCAATTCTTCCTTTACCCGAAAAAGTTTCTACCGGAAAACAATCCCCATCATAAAGAATTTCACCTTCGTCCGTATATTCAAAACAATGCAAATCAATAATTCTGTTTTTCAAATCTTCCCATACAGTATGGTTCAATGTTGTATATTCCATCTTAATCTCATAAAAGCCATTAGCTTTCATTATTTCTATAAAGTTCTGATAATCGTTCTTTTCTACAAAAATGTCAATATCATTATGGGCTCTTGACTGATATCCAAGAAGAGCATCTACACCCCAGCCACCATCAAGAAAGACTTTAATCTCCGCATCTATTGCAAATTGAAGAATCTGTTTTACATCTGTTATATTGACCATCTTATCATCTCCACAAATTCTAATTAGGCGACCAGAGGAACTGCTGGTCTGTTTGATAAATCTCTGCATTTAGCAG
>JBJFBU010000034.1:0-5378 GCA_051888595.1 Candidatus Gastranaerophilaceae bacterium
CTATTTGCAACAATTGCTGCAATTCTACTTTTTACAATCGTTTGGATTGCTCCAGAAATGCTTTTAAACACCATTAAGGAAACTCTTGATGGCAGACATACCGTTGTCGAAGCTATTTGGATTTTGGTATTGGCATTGCCTATGATTTTCGGAAAAGCTTTTCCTGTAGGTCTTTTGCTTGGTACTCTTTTTACTTTTGACAAATTAAGCAAAGATTCAGAATTGACAATTTTTAGAGCTATCGGTCTTTCTTTTAAAAGAATTATTGCTCCTGTTATAGCTCTAAGCTTTATTATAACTATTATTTGTTTTATTACTGGTGATAAGTTGATACCTTATGCAGAAAACAAATCGTTTGAATATGATGATTATGACCCATCTATTCAGTATATGTATACTCAAAAAGATGAAAATAACCAACCTGTTTTGGCAGTTATTGTATCTAAGTATAAGAGCGGAATGCTAAATAACGTAATCGTTCTAGACTTTTCTAGAGTTATTTATGACGATTTGCATGGTTTAACACACATCTATGTTGCAAAAACAGGTAAAACTTTTGATGACAGATGGGACTTGTATGATGTTACTGAATATAATATATCAAGCGATGGCATTTTTGTCGAAATTGCAAAGAGCCCTAAGATGAAAATTCTTGAAGGTCAAAATGCCTCTAATGCATTTATGCTTATGACATATTCTGTAAAAAAAGAACGTGAAATTAACAATGCTAATATGTGGAAATATATTAAATTATTAAAACAAGAAAATCTTGATGAAGAATATCATTACATGCTTAATAAATTCTATCAAAGATTTTTCCACCCATTTGTTTGTGTACTTTTAGCTATTATGGGTTGTTTATTAGGTTTTAGCAAACCAAGAGAACAAAGATTAATTGGATTTACTATCGCTATTGGTTGTATCTTCTTATATTACATCACGTTACCATTCTTTGATTTGCTTGCTGAAAAAGGTATACTACCTCCACTTATTACAGCTGCAACGCCACCTCTTGCCTTCTTGGGTGCTATTTTCGCATTCTACAAATCTAAGGATTTATAATATATAGGTGAAATGATGAAAAAATTTTTATTACTTGTTTTAACTCTATTTATTGGAAACTGCGTTTTTGCCAGCTCTATAAATCTAAAAGAAAACAATGGAATTTATCATATTACCCTTAATGGTAATTCTATAAAAAAACGTATTCAATTTGTATCTGTAAAAAATCTTGATACAAATAAAAATGTTCATATAAATTCTAAGTCTAAACTTACTATCAATACTGGATTTTTTGATCCTAAGAATGGAAAAACAATATCTTACATAATGAATGACTATGTTGTTACTGAAGATCCCACTCAAAACGAACGCTTCATGTTAAATCCATTTTTAAGCTTGCATCAAGATAAAATTCTTGATAGAACTGAATTTAGAATTTTGGAATGCAACAAAAAGCTTAAATACCAAATTACACAACACTCAACTCCTGTTGATACTATGTGTAAAATTAAAACTTCTGCTCAAGGTGGACCTCAATTGCTTCCAGATTTAAGACTTGAAGAAGAATTTTTTATCCTAAAGGATAAAAATGGAAATATTCTCAGACAATCAGCATCAGTTTTAGATAAAACAGCAAGAACTATTGTCGGTATAAAGGATAATAATTTACACATTCTAATCATCACAAATAGCAATCCTAAAACTATTTTTGAAGCCAGAGATTTGTGCAAAAGTTTAGGTTTTACATCTGCAATGGCTTTTGATGGCGGAAGCTCTACATCTTTGAATTACAAAGACATAAGCGTAACATCTATCGAAAAACACGATACTGGACGCAAATTGAAATCATTTCTAATCGTTAAATAATTCTCGAACTAGACAGCAACAAATTCAATATTTACAGCACACAACTCATCTTGTGTTTCTTTATTTTTTACTACAATTTTTGCTGTATCACCACTAAGTTGAGCTTCTGATACAATCGAATTTCCATATTGAATTTCTTTTTTGTATATCATATCTAGAGTTTTTATACGATGAGAATCCCTAAACTCTTTTGGTAAAGCTTCAAAAGCCCAAACAATATAATTTGCATTATTTACATGTTGATTTACATCAATGTCATCATATCTAATTTTAAATACTTCTGAATAATCAACTGCTTCAGGCTCTTTAACTTTATTGAAAGACATATCATCTTCTCTTTTTTCAACCTTGCTAAATTCAGAGAATACTGTTTGTGGGGCAATCATTGATTTATTTTCAACATCAACAAGTGACCAGTAACTCAAAACTCGTCCTAATAATTCTTTATTTTCGTTGTAAATTTCAAAATCACGATGTGCAAATAGTTTATTATAACCTCTTGCTTCTGTTTTTATAAACAAATTTTTAACATCCACTGGGTATTTAGAAAATTCCATGTGATATTTTAACAAATACCAAGCTAAATGACGTGATGAAACTTCATTATAACCAAAATAAGCTTTGTCAGCAGCATTTGTAGCAACATCTTGCAAAAAATTAAATAATGCAGAAGGTTTTAAAGCTTTTTTATAATCCATTTCACTATATCTAACAAAATATTCATTTTTATAAAACAATTTAGATTGTTCGTCTATCATAATATCTCCTTACTGTTTTGGGTAAAATTAAATGCTTATCAATTCATTGTACCATAAAAAGATTATAAAGAGTTATAAAAATCACTTATCAGTTTACAATCGTCCTCTATGTTTGGACTTTCACAAACAACAACACCTTTTACTCCGAATTTCTTCATAGCTTTTAGCAAATCCTTATAATTCATATCAGATTCTTGCAACGGTAAATGATTTTTTTCACCTTTGTCTGTATATGCAATACCTGCTAAATGAGCGTGGAAATTGTTAATAGCTCTGTCACCTAAATTTGTAGCAATGTTATCTAAAATCTTGCAGAATTCGTCATAAGTATTGAATGCACCACCACTCCTTGCATGAACGTGAGCAAAATCAACACAAGGTAAAACTTGTTCAAACTCTTTCGACAATTTTATAATTTCATCAACATCGCCCCATTGTGTACCTTTTCCTGTCGTTTCAGGTCTTATCCAAATTTTATTATTTTCTTTTTCCAATATATCAATAATCTTTGACGTTTGCTCTACAACTCTTTTAAACACAACATCCTTATCATTACCCAAGTAAAATGCTGCGTGATAAGTTATACTATAGCCACCAAACTCGTTTGCAACAGTTGCAGTATCAACAATTCTTGTAATACTTGCATCAATTTTTTCTTGCTCTCTTGCATTTAAATTTATATAATAAGGTCCATGTGCAGTAAATGTAAAGTTTTTAGATGCATTTTTTAGAATTTGTCTTGATTTTTCACTCATTCTTACACCTTGAACAAACTCAACCTCAAGCCCATCCAAATTCATTTCATCTAAAACTTCTAATGCATTTGCATAACCTATCTTTTTATCTGTTCTCAATGGCATACCAGCTGTCAAAAACTTTAATTTATCCATTATTAAAAACCTCGCCTATCTTTGGTGCTAAAATCTTTATAAAATCTTTTGAATTACCAACAAAAAAGCTTCCAAATTGAATTACAGTAGGACACAAAAAGCCTTTCATTGTTGCAATATATATTTTATCATTCTCTATTTTGGCAATCGATCCCACTGGAAATCTTGCAGAATTTCCATCTTCATACTGAGCAGAAAATATCTTTAATATATTTCCTCGAAATGATGTCGATGCATTCAAAAATGGATTTAATGCCCTTATAAATCTTTCTATTTCAACTGCAGATTTTCTGTAATCAATAAATAAATCAGCATCTTTTATACTTTTGCCTAATACAAATTCTCCTTTTGGCTGTTTATACCTTGGTAATTCTTTTTTTTCGTAAACCGCTAAAACTTCAAGCAATAACTGCATTCCAAGCAAATTTAATCTATTAAACAAAGTTCCCATTGTTTCGCAAGGTGATATTTCAACCTTTCGTTGTGTAATTATATCACCTGTATCAAAACCATCATCCATAAAATGAATTGTCACACCTGTTTTTGTTTCACCGTCAATAATCACAGAAGAATATGGATTTCCACCTCTATATTTTGGTAATAACGATGGATGAACATTTATAAAACCATCTTTGGTTACATTCATCAACTCTGTTGGAATTTTATAATTAAAAGATGCAACAACAGCAACATCTATGTTCAAAGATTTTATATATTCAAGAAATTCAGGAGATTTTAAATCATCCCATTCTATATAATTTAAGTTTCTTTGTTTTACAAAATTTTTAAAATTTTGATATGTCGCATGAGTTTTTTTAGCACCCATAACACCAACTATATTAACTCCACCTGCCAACAATCCATCTAGGCAAATATATGCCATATCTGGAATTCCAACAAATAAAATTCTTTTTTTAAAATTAATAGTAGACATAATTTTTAGCCCAATAAAAACCTGCTGCAGCAATTAAAACGCATAAAAATATACTTAGTATCATATAATAAATTGCTATAAAAATTTCACCTCTGCGTAAAATTTCAACAATTTCAAATGCAAATGTACTAAATGTTGTAAAACCACCGCATAAACCTACTGTTAATGCATATTTCATGTGTTCTGAAATATCTTCATTGCCTTGTAAAAAAGCACCCAAAAGACCCATTAACAACGAACCAACTAAGTTTACACTCAATGTTGCCAATGGAAAATTACCATCAAAAAATCTTAAATATAAAAGGCTTGTGAAATATCTTAGTACTGCACCTAATCCACCGCCTAAAAATACCGCTATTGTATTTAAAAACATCTTTTTCCTTTATCAAAAAAGAAGAGCAACATAAAAATATTGCTCCTCAAAATATTTACCTAAACTAAAGCTGTATAAGATTTAGCTTGCTCTTGTAACGTTGCAACTTTGTCTGTTTCTTCCCATGGTACTTCTATATCTGTACGTCCCATGTGACCGTAAGCTGCTAGTTTTTGATAGAATTTACCTCCATTTTTTGTTGGTAAATTTCTTAAATCAAAATTCTTAATAATAGCTACAGGCCTTAAGTCAAAGTTTTTATTAACCAATTCTGACAAATCTTCATCAGAAATTTTACCAGTACCAAAAGTATCAACCAAGATTGAAATAGGCTCTGCAACACCGATTGCATAAGCTAATTCAATTTCGCATTTTTCAGCTAAACCAGCTTTTACAATATTTTTTGCAACATATCTTGCTGCATAAGCTGCTGAACGGTCAACTTTTGTTGGATCTTTTCCTGAAAAAGCACCGCCACCATGTCTTGAATAACCACCGTATGTATCTACAATGATTTTTCTACCAGTAACACCAGCATCACCTTGTGGACCACC
>JBJFBU010000035.1:0-5354 GCA_051888595.1 Candidatus Gastranaerophilaceae bacterium
TCCTTTTCTTTTACAATTCTGTGAAATTTTCGTCAAAAAATCTTGTTCGTTTTATGTCGAAAAGTGTATCTGAAGATATTAATTTCATTAAATCATCGGCTCTAACAGCAGGTATTTCACTTGCTTGACCTGTTTTTAATACCAGATACAATGTGTCATCTTTAAATTCAAATGAATGTATTGACGATTTGATATTTGAAGTTTTTAATAAACCTTTTTTGTTTTTCTTCGTGATTAAAATTTCATTTGAAGATAAAACTTGATTACAATTTAGCATGAAGTCGTTGAAATTACAATCATTTTTTATTAGACGAATTCTATACTCAGCCCATTGTGCTGTGTGATCAATTGCTTTTTCGCCTGTTGATAATCGTTTTACTTCTAAAATGTTGCATCCATTTGGTAATTTTTCTTGTAGTGTAAGTTTAAATTCATCACAACTAATTTCATTTAATAATTCTACATCTACAAGTTCAGAATCACTTTCCAAAAATAGTGGTAACGCTATACCCATTGATACTTTTGGTGTAGGATTAAAGCCTTGTGTGAATGCTACGTTTAAATTAGAACGCAAAATTGATTTTAAGAATGTATTTTGCCAATCTAGGTGTGAAAAATATCTTAAAATGCCTAATTTTGTCACTTTTAATCTGTATTTATATGTTGTAATTTGTTTCACTTTATGAGGGTCATATTGAGGATGTTCAATTTTTTTGTAATGAGTTGATTTGAAGGGTTTGTCTAAAACCTTGTGTACTTTTAAATTCTTGCATACTCCGCAATCTACGCACTTGTGTTCGCATGTTGGTTGTATTTCTGTTGAATTCGTTTGAACAAAAGCTTTTTGATATTCTTCAATTAACCATTCTTTTTTTATACCCGTATTGATAAAATTCCAAGGTAATTCTTCATCAAGTGAATATTCCTTTTTTGCAAGATTTTTTATATCAATACCACATTCTACTGCTGTTTGAGCCCAAACATTTTTGTCAAAATATTCTCCCCAAGCATCAAGGTAGCACCCCTTTTTATACAAATTTTCAATGTATTTGCCTAACATTTCATCACCACGAGTTAATACAGCTTCAATTTGAGAAACAAAACGCTCGTGATAATTAAGTTTTAAGCCTTTGATGTGTTTTGTTTTTTCTTTTAAATAATTAATATGTTCCATTACTTCGTCCAAGTCCATTTGTGGACAAAATTGGAATGGTGTGAATGGCTTTGGAACAAATATTGAAAGTGTACATGTCACGTCTAGTCCATGCTTTAACCCTTTTTCTTGTTTTAATCCTCTACATTTGTAACGAATTTTTTCCATTAAAGCGACCATTTCGTCTAAATCTTCATAAGATTCTGTTGGTAAGCCTACAATAAAGTAAAATTTAATTCTGCTCCAGCCGTTTTCATAAAGGGTAGTGACGGCATTTAAAATTTGTTCTTCCGAAATGTTTTTCTTTATAACATTTCTAAGCCTTTGGCTTCCAGCTTCTGGTGCAAGTGTCATTGTTGATTTACGAACAGATTGAGTAAGTTCTGCAAGTTCTAAGCTAAAATGATCTATACGCTGACTTGGTAGTGATACACCAACTTTCTTTTTATCAAATTCACAGCTTAATTCCTTTATTACTTCCCTTATGTTTGAATAATCGTTTGATGATAAAGAAAGTAAGGAATATTCATCATATCCTGTATTATGAACAAGTTCTTTTGTTAATTTTATTATTTCTTCTGCACGACGCTCTCTTACGGGTAATGTAACGTGCCCTGGTTGGCAAAAACGACACATTCTGCCACAACCACGCCTGATTTCTACAATAGCTCTGTCGTGTATTGATGCTGAAAATGCTATAGGATGTTTTGTCAAGGATGTTTCATAAGTTAAAGGTTCAACCCTTTTTTCGACTTGACCTCCTATAGATTTTGACCAACAACCTTTTATCTTGCATAATTCTTCTATTCTTTTTTTGCGAGGTAAACCTTTTGTTTTCTCTAAACATTCGCAAACTTCTACTATTACTTGTTCGCCATCTCCAATCATAAATACGTCTATAAAATCTGACATTGGTAATGGATTGTAGGTACAAGGTCCTCCTGCTGTAATGATAGGTTCTTCGTCTGTTCTGTCCTCATTTTTTATTGAAATCCCAGACATTTCTAACATTTTTAATATTGTTGGATACGAAAGCTCATACTGTATTGAAAATCCTAACGCATCAAAATCCTTTAATGCTCGTTTTGATTCAACAGCGTACAATCTTTTTGGCTTGAAATCAGGCTCTGGTGCATAAGCCCTGTCTGCCATAAAGCTTTCTCGCTTGTTTATTTGATCGTATAAAATTCTTACACCTAAATTGCTGATTCCAATTTCGTATTTGTCTGGAAAACACAATGCAAAACGAACGGTAGCTTTTTCAAAATCTTTATTAATCGAAAAAATTTCACCACCCACATATTGGTATGGTTTTGAACATTTGTATAATGCTTCGTGGTTTTCTTCAAAAAAATGCAATTTACGCTAATCCTTCCGGAAAATACTTGTCTATCTCTATTATAGTCCCATTTAATTTATTATTGTTGAATTTTTCCATAAACTTGAAAAGCTCGTCGTTTCTAACATCATAGTTATACATCCAAACTTCGCCATTTATTTCTCGCATTACTCGAACTATATAATGGCAACCTTCTGCATATTTTTTTAGGTGTTCAGCATTAAACTTTTTGTTGTTCTTATCTTTATTTATTTTTACATAATGAAAGCCTTCGAAAAATTTAATCTGTTCTAATTCTTTATGTGTTAGTGTTCGGTTTACTTTTGAAAATAAATCTATTACTTTATCGTTTTTATCTACCATATCTTCCTCTTTTAAATTTATGATACAAAAAATAAGATTTTATGTAAAGTTTTAAACTTTTGTAGTATGATTGAAGAAAATGGAGTCTTAGTACATGCTACCACTAATCACAGAAGAACAATCTACACTTGTATTTGCTGAAATATTTCAAGATATGGTTAATTGGCGAAAAAATATGATTCACCACTTAAAAGATGAAAATCCTGAAGTTAATACAGCAATTTTAGAAGCTTCTCAACACACAAATTTAGATCCAAAAGCGGTGTCATTGGGTGCTTACATGGTTTATAAGATGTTAGAAGTTGCTTGTGCTGAACAAGACAAATTTTTAAATTTTGATAAGTAATAGTATTAGAAATAAAGAGGAAAAGTTATGGATTTTATTCACACATTAGTACAACCATACAGTGTTTTGGTTGCTGCTTCTATTTTAATTGTGGCTTATGTTTTCATTGCTATGGAAAAAATTCCTAAAGTTACGATTGCACTTATTGGTGCGGCTTTAACAATGTTTTTTGGTATAGTTAGTGTAACTAAAAATTTACCTGATGGTACTTTAGACCCACATTACTATGTTAATTTTATAGATTTTAACGTTATATTCTTATTGGTTTCAATGATGATTATTGTTAATATTTCAACTCATACAGGTATGTTTAACTGGGTTGCAAATCAATTATTGAAACTTACAAAAGGTCATCCAGTTGCAGTTTTATTTGTATTAGCTTTGTTTACAGCTTTTGCATCTGCATTTTTGGATAACGTTACTACTGTAATCTTGATTATGCCGATTACTTTCTATATTGCAAAGGTTCTTGATATTTCTCCAATTCCATTTTTGATTGTTGAAATTTTATCTTCAAATATAGGTGGTACAGCTACTTTAATTGGTGACCCTCCAAATATCATTATTGGTAGTGCTGCAGGATTTTCATTTATGAATTTTGTAAAGGAATTGACTGGCGTTGTAGTGATAATTTTATTATTGGTTATCGGTGTTATGGTTTTAATGTTCAGAAAACATTTGAAAACTACTCCTGAAAAAATGGCTGAAATTGCAAATTTAGATAACAGTAAAACTATTACTGATTATGTTGGTATGTACAGAAGTATTGCTGTTTTATTCTTAGTTATATTAGGCTTTGTAACTCACGATTTAACTCACATTCCAGCAAGCTTGTCAGCTATGGCAGGTGCAAGTTTCTTGTTATTGTTTGAAGATCCAAAACATATTATCAAGGATGTTGAGTGGAATACAATATTTTTCTTTATTGGTTTATTTATTATTATTGGTGGTTTAGAAGCATCTGGCGGTATTGCTATAATGGCAAAATGGTTATTAGATGTTACACATGGTTCTGAAGCAGCAACTGCAATGGTAATTTTATGGGGTTCAGGTATTCTATCTGGTGTAATTGATAATATTCCTTATACAGTTACAATGGCTCCTATGATTGCTAATATTCAATCTGTTATGGGTGCTGAATATGCTCATCCATTATGGTGGTGCTTGTCTTTAGGTGCTTGTCTAGGTGGTAACTTGACTATAATTGGGGCGGCTGCAAACGTTATTGTTTCTGAATCTGCTGCAGCTAAAAAACATCCAATTTCATTTATGAAGTTCTTATTATATGGTTCAATTACTGTTGTAATTTCTTTAATTACATCAACTGCTTATATTTATTTTAGATTTTTAATGCATTAAAGGATACTTAGAGTATGATAACTACTGAAAATTTAACTGTAAAATTTGGCTCAGAACCTTTATTTGAAAATGTAAACATAAAATTTTCATCAGGAAATTGTTATGGACTTATTGGTGCAAATGGTGCTGGTAAATCTACATTTTTGAAAGTTTTGTCTGGAGAATTAGAACCAACTGCTGGTGCTGTTCATATTAAAAAAGGACAAAGAATTGCTGTTTTGAAACAAAATCACTTTGAATTTGATGAATTTACAGTTATGGACACAGTTATCATGGGGCATAAACATCTTTATGATGTAATGAAAGAAAAAGATGCCCTTTATGCAAAACCTGATTTTAATGATGAAGATGGTTTGAGAGTTGCAGAGTTGGAAACGGAATTTGCTGAGCTTGATGGATGGCAAGCGGAAGCAGATGTGGGGTCATTACTTGCTGATTTAGGTATTCCAGCTGAGCTTCATTATAATTTGATGAAAGATTTATCGGGTAGCGAAAAAGTGCGTGTATTATTGGCACAAGCTTTGTTCGGTACTCCAGATATTCTTTTGATGGACGAACCTACAAACCACTTGGATTTGAAAACTATTAATTGGTTAGAGGACTTTTTGATAGATTTTCCAAATTTAGTAATTGTTGTTTCGCACGATAGAGCATTTCTGGATAGGGTTTGTACTCATATTGCTGATATTGATTTTAGAAATATTACACTTTATACAGGTAATTACGCTTTTTGGACTCAGGCTAGTGCTTTGATTATGAAACAAAAAGAAGAACGTAATAAAAAGATTGAAGAA
>JBJFBU010000036.1:0-22921 GCA_051888595.1 Candidatus Gastranaerophilaceae bacterium
AAATAATTCCTGCAACCTGCACAGAATGTGGAGTGGAAGAAAGAATATGTTATAATTGCGGTACAACAGAAACAAGAACAACTGATAAGATAGCCCACAAATACACAACAAAGATAATAAAACCAACCTGCAAAGCCAGAGGTTACACACTCCATACTTGTACTTGCGGAAAAACTTATAGGGACAATTACAAAAACATTGTTGCACATAAAAATGTCAAAGCAAAGGTTGTAAGTCCGACCGTAACTTCAAAAGGTTATACAATATATAAATGTTCATCCTGCGGTGCAACAATAAAGAAGGATTTTATTCCAGCACTTATTTCTATTACAAAAGCCACAGTAAGCGGAATAAAGAATACTATCTACACAGGAAAACAAATTAAGCCAGCAATTAAAGTTATAATGGGAAAAACTGTTCTAAGAAACGGAAAAGATTATACAGTTTCTTACGGCGTAAACAAAATTCGCAAAGCAACTGTAAAAATTGAGGGAAAAGGCAAATATGCAGGCACTATAACAAAAACCTTTATAATTTACCCCAGAAAAACAACAATTTCGGTTAAGTCAATTTCAAAAGGAAAAATTATAGCAACTGCTGCAAAGCGTCCGGAGGCAATACAGTATCAGATTCAGTATTGTTCAAACAGTAAATTCAAAGCCCCAAGAACAGTTGTATCCACTACTCCGCAGGCAATTCTTACAGCAAAATCTCAAAAAATTTATTATGTAAGAGTTCGCATAGGCAATGGAAATTACGCAAGCGGTTGGTCGGCTGTTAAGAAGATTAAAGTTAAATAATGTAAAATCAGCATTGGAATATTTAACCAATGCTGATTCTTTATATCTCACATCTCAAACTTAACCTTATCCTCCCCACGAATATCCTCGCCAAGCTGAACTTCAATCATTTGAAGGTCGGTTTCGGCGATGATTGTGTGCTTGCTTCCGCAGGGGAGGTTTATTGTGTCACCTGTTTTAACATTTATTTCCTGACCGTTGACTACGGCTTTGCCTTTTCCGTCAGTTACAACCCACACTTCGTCACGATGAACTGGGCAGCGTCCGTGGGCAATAAGCGGCAAGAGTGGGCAAAAGTTCCGCGTAGCTATAGCATGCTGATGGCATATACAAAAGTAATAGCCATAGACGTTGGTTGTACTTTGTTGCCTTAAATAATATCGTTAAATAGTTCGATCCATTTATCAACAATTTTAGATTTTGAAAATTTATCCATATTATTTTGAGAATTCAACGTAAAAGCCTTCATCACATCAGGATTTCTCATGATATACATCAATTTGTCTGCAAATTCGCTAACGCTAAACGGTTTAATGAGATAGCCATTAATATTTTGCTCAATTATTTCACTTGGACCACATTTTATATCAAAACTAATAATTGGAAGGCCAAATGCTCTGGCTTCTAGTAAAACTAATGCAAAACCTTCAAATCTGCTACTCATTACATAAACTGCAGCGTTTTGATAAAATTCACTAATATTCGTTGTAAAAGGATACCATTCTATTCTATTTAGACCAAGGTTTTTTTCTTTTAAATGTAAATCATTTTCTAATGAACCACTCCCTACAATTTGTAAAGTCCATTCATTTAAGTCTGAATTATTTTCTACATATTTCCATACATCTAATAAATAGTCAAATCCTTTTTGATTTTCAAGTCGTCCTACTGCCAAAATATTTCTTTTATTTGCATTATAATGCGGTTTTTGTAAATCAAAACTTGAGAAGTTATATATAACTTTTAAATTTCTTATTCTTTTAAAATTAGATTTCCAATTTTTAAAATCTGCTTTAGATAGAACAACCACGGCATCACTAATTTTTGCAGCAACTTTTCTTCCCCACCATCTGGGTGAATATTTCTTTCCAAAATCAAAATTAAAATGCTCCCAAGAAATAAGTCTAGTTTTACACTTATAAAGCATAAATAATAATGGAATAAAACACAATGCTTTATATGTATCGACTACAACAATTATATCAAATGCTCCGTATTTAATTTGTTTTTTTAAGCATTTGTATGTTTTTATACGTCGCCTAACTGCATTAATTATTTTATTTTTATTAAAATTTATAACCTTTATGCCACTTGATAAATTAAACTTAATTTTGTTATTACTTGCATTAACAGACATTATTGTAATATCTATTCCTCTTTCAGCAAGCAAATTTGCTAAAACAGCTGTACATTTTTCTGTTCCACCGTCTTTTGTAAAATCATCTATAAAAAAAGCAACTTTCATAATGTATTTCTCCAATCATTACTTATTATTTAAAACTTTCTTACTTGCTCATAAAGAATTTTAAATCTGAAATAGTCAGAAACAAAAACATATAAATTTATTATGTAAAGTAAACAGAGCAATTATTAAAAGATAGATTATTTAGTTTCCATCGTTTTATCGTATAACCATTGTTTATTGGCAAATTCTGTATTTCCATATATGATAAATATTCTTTTGAAATATAATCATCAAGCCAAATACAGTGTATTATTTTAGGCATTATACCTATTACTCCATTATTTCTTATGCACACCCATTATAGCTCTTGTTAAAGGGGCACAAACGCAAACCAGAACCGTATGGTTTGCCGATTTTTCCCTAATGGAAAAAGTTTTGAAAAGGTATACGCTAAGGCTATCCAAAGGGTTAATAACTGGAAAATTTTCTTCAAGAGGGAATCTTTGATTACTCATATTATTATGATTTGTTTTCTGAATATATTAATTTTTTTAAGTGTCCGAATTGATATTGCAATTTAGTGCAACCTTTAACTACCTTAAATAAATTATTGTTTTGTACTTAGTTTTAATGTACATAAGTATCTTATTTATTGTCCCTCTTTCTCTCCATGAACCAGCACAACAATGAACAGCATAATTATTTTTTTTTATTTCATTCAAACTTCCAGCAACATAACATGATGGATAAATTGTCATATTATTTTTTAGATTCTGTGTCTTGTTAATATATTTAAAGCCATAATCTCTTGCACATATACCATAAATATCAGGTGCTATCATTTGAGTGAAAAAAGAACCATCATTGTTTATAAAATGTTTTGTATTATAGTAATCTAAGCACGTTTTAATAAAAGGATGTCCTTTTTTTGAACCCATAAATGCAGCTTGAATACAGAATCCAGGAATATGTTCTTTGGTTAAAGGATTTCCATCTTTATCAATTAATTTGCTATTATTTTTAAATCCTTTTTCATGATATTCAACAAATGAAAAGAAATCATTTTGTAAAAATAAGTTAATATCTTTTTTTATAAAAATATCTGAATCTAAATAAATACCACCATAATTATATAGGATGTATAATCGTAAATAATCTGTTACAAAAGCCCATTTTTTCTTCTCTAATGCCTCTTGAACAAATGCAGGCATTTCTGTAAAATTAAAATCATTCATTGACCACTGCCTAACTGAATAATCTGGTAATGTCTTTTTCCATGAAGAAATACATTTTTTTATTAATTTTGGTTTTTGATCATTTGATAACCATACATAATGAATTTTTTTCGGTATCATAAATATCATTCTCCTTAATACAATATATTTATTTACTAAGTTCTAAAAATTTAAATTAATAAAAAATCAAAAAGTACTTTTTAATGTTCTTTTTCAAATGATTAAATTAAAAGAATTTTAATTAGCAATCATTATACTTTTTATTAAATGCTTTATAACTGAAATTACACAATATATTTTTTTCTTATTAAATCTTGTTTCTTTTAATTATTTATTCTTTTTGAATTTATATCATAAGGAAATCCGAAAAGAATGCCTGTTATTTTTAATTTATTACAACAGATTGTAAGCAATAATGGAATACCTAAGCCAACAATTATATATACTAATCGACCATAACCTAAGGTATCTTTAAAGTAATTTAAAGGAATATGCATAAACATTATAGGAAGTGTTGTACGTCCACATAAACAAAAGAAATTAATAATTGTTTTTAAGCAATTTATCTTTACAACATAATGTACAATTCGAACTATAATCAAACCAAATGCACAAAGTATAAATATAGCACTTATTAATTCTTTATAATAAACTACCTTCATATCAAAATAATAGATTCTATTACTATTTTTGTAATAAAAACAACAAAAAACTACAATAATAGCAAATATAATAACTGCTAATATATCGTACCTTTTAGAATTATTTTCAAATATTTCATTAATTATTTTTTTATAAAAGAAACCAATTCCAATATAAACTAATGCCATTAAAGAAACATCTAGATTCCATGGAATTCCAGGAGATTTGAGAAAATATATATGTTCAACAAGGTACGATTCTAATATTGCTACACATCCTCCTAATAAAATTATTATTTTAGTCATTTTTTCTGATAATTTTTTTAACATAGTACTAAAAAGAAACAAAGCAAAAAGAAAACATGTTATGTACCAGTACACTCCATTGATTGCTCTGCCACCATAAAACATATGCATTAAATTATCAAGTGAATAATTTCGTCTTAACAATATAAAATCTATAAACAAATAAGAACAATAAGGTAATATAAGTTTAAAAACTCTTTTCCTTATATATCCTTTTTCATATAATCTACTTTTATTTAACAAGAAACCAGAGACTATAAAGAACAATGGCATATGGAATAAAAAAATAATATCATGAATAAAATCCGTTTTACTATGTCCAAAAACAACCAAAAAAATCAATATACCTTTTATGGCATCTATCTTTTCTTCTCTTTTAATGTTACCAGTCATTATCAGTTTCTCCTATAATCATTCACTTTTAATTTTTCTTTTTACAATTTTAAAAAGATATTTAAATTCCTCGCTTCTTGAAAAGAATAAGTAATAAAGAAAATTAATAATCAAACAAACAACAATCCCCTTAACAAAGAAACCTGTCCAGCCATTAATTTTAATTACATAATTACAAATTAAATAAGAAATACCTCCACTCATAAAAGTTAAAGACAAATATTTAACAAATAACGTAAAATATTTATATAATGGAATATTAAATTTTTTTACATATAACAAATACGGTTCATACCAAAAATTAGTTAAAATATTACTTATAAATGTACCTAATAATACTCCGTATATTCCCATTTTCATAGGACCTACAAGCAATAATGAAACGACAAGATTAATAATAGCTTCTGCAATACACTTTGGCTTGAGTTGTTTAAATAATCCATACGTATCAATAAAAGTTAAAAACGTATTCCTTATTAATCTCATATATAAATTCAAACAAATAAGAAATACAACTTTTTTTTCTAAAATATATGACTTATCTATCCAAAGTTCTATAAACGGATTTACTAATGTAAACAATGCGGCACATGAGAAAGAAACAATCCAAAAATTCACAAACCAAATTTTTTTAAATGCCGTATAAACTTTCTCACTACTTTCAAGTGCAACTAAATTACCGACACTTCCTGTCAAAGCTTCAAAAATCTTTGATAGTATTGTTCGAAACATTGTAGTAAAAAGCGTATAGTTTGAATATAATCCTAAAATAATTGTACTTACAAATTTAGAAATAAGCAGATTATCTGTAGATGTAACAATTGCAGAACTTAATTTACTTACAAACATTGATTTAACATTATCATAAATTATTTTTTTCGATTTTTTATCAAGTTGCTCTTTTTTATACTCTTTCAGATATGCATAATGTCGATCAACATAAATGGATAAAATAATGTTATTAGCAAGTGTACTAAATATCTGAATCACTAAATAAATAATAAAATTATGTGTTAAAACAAGAAATATAATCTGTAATACATTCTGAACTGTAGATGTTAACATATAAACTAATGATCCAACATAGCTGCGTTGATCAGTAATAAGAATACTTTTTTTATATACAAAAAAATAGCTTGATGTAGTATTAAAAAGATACAACAAATATATAATTGGAATCTCCGGCATATTAGGAATATCAGAAATTAAATACTTTAAAAAGGGTGTTAAGCAAAGACCTACAACAGTAATAATAATTCCAATTGTGTTGTATACCTTTTTATATAAATTTAATAAAGCAGCAACACGTTTATTATCTCCTGTTGCGGCTGGTTTATACATTGAATATATTATTGCTGTACCAACTCCTAGTTCAGCAAGTGAAAGCAGCGTGAGAATATCACTAAATAAACCGCTAAATCCTAAATAAGTTTTTCCAAGTGTATTTATAAATACTGTTCTGCATAAAAAAGACATGACAGTATATAAACCTTGTTCACAAAGAGCAAAGATTGTATTTTTTATTGATTTTTTAGTTCTTGATGCTGCCATGTTTTACCTCTTAAATTCTTCTATTTTTTAAGCTATCTTGAGGGATCTTCCGTTTACATCGATTAGCAAATTCGTTTCTTTTTTGATTAAAATAGTAAAAACTATAAATCCCTGGTATTTTCTTAATATACTCCTTAATTTTCTTTAATATACCTTTTTTCGCTGTCTTACTTGGAAAATATTTTTCAGCTAGATTTCCTAATTGTTCTGTACCTAATTGTGAAAAAAACTCCTCTCTTTTCGGATGAGGTATCGCAGAAGAATAAATCATTCCACCATTACATTTAATGGCTTTTTCTTCATCAACTTTTATTGATGTAATTGATTTAGAATCATTGATTAATTTTTTTCCTTTTTCAGATTGTACAAGGCAAAGCGTAACATCAAACGGTACATCTTTTTTCCCTGTCAAAGCCTTTGAAAACCAACAATCACCTATTGTAAGGTCACTTATGCGTCCAATTGTTTTGTATGTGCAGTTATAACATGACGGACGACTTGAAATTTCACCCCAAAAAAATCGACCATAATAATCATCTCCTGCTGCCTTTTGTACTTTCTTTCCATTTTTAAAAATTACCTTTGTAGTTGGTTCTGAATAATATATTTTTGGATGTATTTTTTCCCTCATTGCAATACTATCAACCTTACTTTGTTCATGATTTTCCTGCCACTTTAAGTATTCACGCAATAACTTAGGTGATGGTGCTCCATGACAGACCACATCAATAGTATATAGTAATTCAGTATTAACCTTTTTTTTCTTTAAATAAGAAAGTAATCCGTATATTTGGCAAGCAGTTCCAGAATAAAGTACTGTTCTTTTACTCTTCAATTCATCACATACACTTTTAAATGTTTCTCCTGTGCTACTTTGTACATATTTAGACCTATTAATAAGTTTCAACTGCTCTATATGTTCAATTTTTATATGGCGAACAACATTCTCATCATCATAAGCTGCACCATAAACAATTCCTCCACACTTTAATATATCAGAAGCAACGGCACTAAATAAACCACCTGAAGTAGCTTCCTCACGTAAATTTTTTTCATTTGCCCAAACCAAATACGTTTCAGGGAAAGCTATTAAATCCTCATCATAAGCGTTAATTACAGGACATACAGACTTACACATCAAACAGTTGATACATTTTTTTGAATCTATATTAGGGTAAAAAAAACCTTCATTATCTTCTTTCATAGATATACAATTACTGGGACAGATGTTATAACATGCTCCACATCCAGTACACTGTTCTTTATTATCTACGATTATCATTTTCGTGCTCCTTTCAAAGCTTGTGTTAGAAATTTTTTTACTTCTATTCGATTCTTATTTATAATATTTTTTACATCTGTATAATTAATATTTTTCGAAATTGTTTCTTTAACTTTATTATCACCTGTAATTAACCTTTTTTCTTGACCTATTAATTTTAATATGGAATAAATTCTATCATTTGTATTTCCAGTGTCTTTAGTTTGATGACGTTCACAGCATAGAAATTGCTTTTGAAAAATTATGGAAAAAGCAGTACCATGAAATGAGTCTGTGCAAACATAAGCAGCATTTTTTATCAATCCTATAAAATCCTGTGGTGCAACATCGTAGAAATCAAAATCGGCAAAATTTTCATCTTCTTTAACAAAACCTTTAAAGTGAGGTACATTAACAATTTTAAAACCTGTTATTCTTTTAATTTCTCTTGCAATTTTTCGTCCTAGGGCATGAGAACCAAGAAAATAGCAAAAGATGTATTTTTCTTGTATATTTATTTTATTCTCATTTGCCAATTCATACCATTTATTTTCGTCAAGAACCAACGTAGGATCTAAAGACCATGTAACATCATTAAATCCTAGTTCAGAAACTATACGACATCCTGTTTCTTCACGTACTGACATATATTCAATATTTCTTAACCTTTTTTTGTACTCGCTTTTTAATTCATTTGGAATTTCTGAAATTCCAAATGACGGTGCAAATGCAACTCTCCTTACTTTTTTTGGTACAAATTCAAGCATGAAAACATGTTCTGGCAAATTCACTGGATTCCAAATTTGATCGCTCCCACAGACAACAGCACTATATTTTTGTGAAGTTAATTTTAATTTTTTAAAACCATAAATTTGAGGCATTATTTTTAATTTTACATCAAACGAATTAATTGCATTTTTACGTTCAAGTAATTTTTCTTCTGATACAATTCCAAAATCTTCCATTCCTTTTATATCTGCATATCTATTTCCTTGCAATTTTTTTTCAATTTTTCTCTTAACGCGTTCCGGTAAATTAGGGCGAAAATTAATTATTTCAACGTCATCAAATTCAGATATTATTTCTTGTACAGCGTAAGCTTGCAGCTTTGTACCATAATTTTGCACAGCATAAGGTGTCAAAAGTCCTATCATATATTTTCCTCCATAAAATCTTTCATTTTCAAGTTAAAATAATCCATGAGATTTCTCATATAAATATCATTTACATTTTTATATACATTACTTGAATTCAATGTTTCATCCTGACTTCCATCTACAACTACTCTTTTTTTTCTAACATTCTGATTGCAGTTTACTACAGGTGTATGGTGAAGAATCTGCATGACCTTAAGCCATAAATCATCTGCATTAGGACTTAATTTTAACAACAATTGCATATCAAGTACTTTATCATCCATACAATGTGCCGGGTAAAGAACACCCCCACAACCCGTTGCCATTAACTGCAATGATGGCACACCTTCTAAATTGCTAACCCAATCCCAGTCATTATATTTCTTTATACTACCGTCAACATTAAAAAGAATCTTATGTGACCGCGTTGCAACAACACTATTTGGAAATTTCTTATGAACTCTATACAGTTCCTCTATTAAATTCTTAGGATATAAAATATCATCATCTATTGTAATTATAATACTTTCAGGATGTTCTTTAATTGCGTAATAATACTTTTTGTGAGGTTTAATACCGCCTTCTCTTTTTTCTATCTTTACACCGTATTTTTTTAAACTTTTAATATTCTCTGGTAGTTCTTTAAGGTCATCGATATCATCATCAAAATACAAAATTATCTTGTCAGGTTTCATTGTTTGTCTCAGAATACTTTCAATTACTAAATGGAGTTTAGCAAATCTAGCGGGAAAGCTTGTTAAGGAAACAATAATTTCTTCATTTCTTCTTTTATTATTAAGGCCAAACTCTTTCTTATCTTTTTCAATTTCAGAAACAAATTTTTTATATCTTGTTTTATTCCTGAAATTCCTATATATTCCTATAATTTTTGACTTTATTTTACCGAACATATATTTTCTCCTTATTTATCAAAAATTTTCCTATTTGACTCAAGTTTTTCTTTCCAACAATAAGACAATGCAACGGTTGTCCATATAAATGTATTTACTGCATATGTATGAATCACTTGACTTGTTAATATCATTGTTGAAATAATTAGCATTGAAAATATAACTATAAATAATAAATAAATTTTATCTTTTGTAAATTTCCAACATTTAAAAAATCTTTTCAATGTGCTTATTATGAAAAACAGATAAAGGATACCACATAACCAACCACATTTATAAAGAACAATAGCAACTGCATTATCTATATAATATGTTGCTGTATCTTTAGCAATAGTCATTGTTGGATTTATAAAATACATAATTTCTCCAAAACCTTTTCCATAAGGAGTTTGACAGATTAAATTCCAATAATATTTCCAAGTAAATACTCTACTCGCTGTTGTTTCTGTATTACTTGTTATATCCATATTTATTAATCGTTGAGCTAGCTCACTATTTCCATTTAAAATGGCATAAACACCAATGCCACCAATTATCACCAAAACAAATACTCTTAATAAAAAAATTTTTGACAATTTTCGATCTATTGGTATAAAAAGAATAAGACATCCAATAAAACATAGAATGACATGTGTTCTACTTTGTGCTAACATAGAACTAAAAATTGCAAGTGCTACATGCACTATAAGATGCCATGTTGATATGTTTTTTTCATACAAGTAATCGTATACACCATAAATAATAGTAACTACCAACAGTGAAAGATATCCGCCACCAAATCTTCCACCATTATAAAACTGCACCCCCCAAAAAGAAAACGATTGTGTTAAATACATTATAACATTAATAATTAAATTCATTGTCATTGCATTAAATGTTAAATAAAAAAAATGCCTTATATCCTTAGCATTTATTTGTTTTGATCTTACAATCCATAGAATTGCAAATGACATAAAATACATTATACAATCGCCAATCACATTATTAAAAATATGTGATTTATCTTTTAATCCAATAATAACCGAAAATAATAACAACACAGCCAATATAAGCATAGGTATATTTTTTTTTTGTATTGTTAAATCTCCTTTTTTTAATTTTAATAATGTAAGCCATACAAGCATTATTATTAAAATAATATGAAAAATAGAAATCATTCCCGTTATTGATAAATATGACAATAATTTATTTGAAGCATGTAAAGGAAGAGCTATCATCAGAAAGTAACAGCACCAAAATATATTATCTAAATCTAATTTTAGATTTATTTTTTTCATCTGTGTATTCTCCTCGTTAAGAATAATTTATTACCTAAATTACTAATTGAAATGAAACATAGTTTTTTTACTGTATTATACCTTTTATATGTAATGATTTTCAAATTCTGTAAGTTGACTTTCAATTGTATAGCGACTTAACTCATTTATACAACATTTTGCTTGTTCCAAGATAATTTCAGGAGAATTAATATAAACATTAATTTTTTCTGTTAGTTTTTGTCGATTTTTAGCTTCAACAACAAATCCAGTTTTTTCATCCTTTACAAGTTCAGGTAAAGCACCCATGTTACTAGATATTACAGGCATCACATGTTTATATGCATCTAAGACTACTCTTCCGAATGGCTCCTCCCATAACGATGGACAAATTAATACATCAGATTCAGTTAATAATTTAGAAACCTCTGGTTCTGATAAAAATCCCATATACTTAATACTTTGATTTTTTTGGGATTCCTGTTCAACATAATCTTGCAAATCTCCCTTACCTGCTATAAAGAGAACTGCTGCACCAGCTTTTAAATCATTAAATGAATCTATCAGCCAACGTATACCTTTTTGTTCACTTAATGTACCTAAATATACAAATCTAACTTTATCTCGGCTATTTAAATTATTCTTTTTATTTCTTAATATAGCTTCAACAGTATTTTTATCATAATCTATTGCATTTGGAATAACGACCTTCGTGCTATTTTTAAAGAATCCATTTTCAATTAATACATTTAAAGTAAGTGATGATGGAGCAGTTACACAGTCAACATACTTTGAATGAATCCTATTTGAGGTTCTATGAAATAAGCATGATAACATAGGTTTCTTGCATTTTTCTCCACCTGTTTTTTTGCAAGACATTGCCACAAGTGGACACATTAAATAGTAATCCCTAATCGTATGAACCAATCTTATACCTTTCTTTTTAGCAATCTTCCATACAATTGGTGATATACCATAAAGATTATTTGTATTAATTACATCAGGTTTAAATTCTTCAATGGCATGCGTCAATATTTTTAAATTTCCTATATTCCAAATATCAATTAAATGCCCTAGTAATCTTTTCCAACGAGGAACTGCATGAATATCGCCGTTATCATGTATACCAGCAGTTCTCAATCTCACTATATCAACACCATCAATAATCTCATGCACATTATTATTTCCAGTGCATAAAATTCTAACACTATGGCCTTTGGCAACCAAACCTTCTGCTAATTTTTTTATACTATATTCTGCACCGCCCCGAATATCAGGAGCATAAAAAGAATTTATTATCATGATTTTCAAAGCGATTCCTCCATTCTACTTTATGATTAATTTAAATAATTCTGCTGCTGATTTTTTCCAAGAGTGTTTACTTAATACTAATTCTGGAGAATTTACATTTTCCTTTAACAAATCATTTAAATCACAACCTTTTCCATAAGGGTCAATATAATATGCGGTATCTTCGTATATTTCTGGCAAACAACTGACATTAGATATGATTATTTTCCTCCCTAGTGATAACGCCTCCAATGGTGGAATTCCAAAGCCTTCGTATAATGAAGGCTGAATTAAAGCCTTACATCCAAGCATCAATGCTTTCATTTCTCCATCAGAAACGAATCCTGTAAATATAACATTTGTTGGTTTATCATTTTCCAAATTATTAATTTCCTTTGAAAAAGAATCGTTTCCTGTTAATATGAAACTATATTGTGGATTAACCCTAGCTGTTCTTAACACCCATTCCAAATTTTTGTGCTTATATTTTGATCCTAATGAAAAAAAGTATTCACTTTTAATGTTAAGTTTTTTATAAATTGAATAATCTGGTTCTATATCAGTCATATGTTCCCAACCATTTCCAATGACTGAAATTCTGTTTGATGAAATATGGTAATATTTCATAATTTCATTTTTGGAATTTTTGCTTACTGTTATTATTTTCTTTTTCTTATTACACATTATACATTTAATTTTAAATAAATATAAAAATCGATGAATTTTATGACCAACATAATTTTCTGGAAAAACTTCATGAATACAGTCATGTATAGCAACATATCCATCGCCTGATATTGGAAAACTTAAAGTTAGGTCTACACTAATAGCATTTTTTTTTCGTACATAATTAGGAAATGTAAATTGTTCCCATACTAATTTTTGAAATTTGTTTTTAGAGTTTCCAATTTTTACTATTTTAATATTTTTAAGTTTTAACATTTTAAAATTTGAAGATTTTGGGACAGCAATTTCTATATTAAAATCAACTTTGACATTTTCCAAAATTTTATCAAATTCATTAATTAAATTATAAGCATATCGATTGACACCTACCATATTTGCACCAATCCAACATCCATTAAAAATTATATTATTCATATATTATCCTTTATTAATTTAAAATATAGCAAGATCAATAAAACGAAATTATAATAGATTTAGCTTTTTTATAAAAGTTAAATACCAAAATTTGAATACTTACTAATACCTAAAAGTTAGCAAGTGTATAAGAACTGATAAAAGTGGTTGAAATATTGGCATAATTATTTTCTTCCTTTCTTATTGCAATTAATAGCTGATAAAACAACTTTTGCACTTTTTTCCCAATTATATTTTTGAGAAACTTGCTTACCTTTTTCAGCAATATTTATATAATTTTCAGGTGAAAGTTTCATAGCATATTCTATCTTTTTTGTCAAATCAATAACGTTATTACTCTTAAAATATATTACACTATCACCTAAAACCTCAGGCATTGCAGTAGCATCTGATGAAATAACAGGTGTTCCACATGCCATTGATTCCAAAGGAGGAATTCCAAAGCCCTCATATTTTGAAGGAAATACGAAAAAGTCAGCATTTTTGTACACAAACGGTAGATCCGCTTCATCAACAAAACCCGTAAAAATAATTCTGTTTTTTACATTAGCAGACAATTCATTAAGAATATCATCAATCAACCATCCTTTGCGTCCTGCTAAAACCAAATCTATGTCTATCACGTTATTTTCTATTAATTTACTATATGCCTTTATAAGAATATTTAAATTTTTGCGTGGTTCAAGGGTTGACAAACATAAAAGATATTGTTTTGGGAGTGAATATTTCTTTCGAATTTCATTATTATTTTCGTTGTTTACATTCGAAAAAAATCTTTTTTCTAAACCATTGTAAACAACTGTAATATTTTGAGGATTAACTTTCAAAATTTTAATTATTCTTTTTTTAGAAAATTCTGATACAGTCAATATCTTTTTATTGCAGCGTGATGCCTTCCAGTACATTAACTTAAAATACCAAATCATGTATCTTTTATTGCTTCCAGGACAATCCCAACAACTTAAATCATGTATTGCACTTATAGATTCTTTTTTAAAGAAGAAAAAAGGTGCAGGAAATGCTAAAAACAGAAATACATCAGCCTTTATTTTCAGCAACTTTAAAGGTAAGAGTACTTGATTAAAAATCAATTTATTCTTTCCTTTTATAACGACTTTATCAACATTATCAAACTCATCTAGAAAATTTTTATGTACTGAATTTTTAAACAGCAATATCCATTTATGATTTTTATATTTAATAAGTTCCTTGGTTATAGATAAAGCAAACCTCTCTATTCCCGAAAAATTATCAGCCAAAGAAGTTAAATCTATACAAATCCGCATTAATTTTTCTCCTTATACTTTACTGCTAATCCTAAAATCTTAACATCATCCACAAAATACCTCTTGAACATTCTTTTAGGTTCTTTCAAAAACCTATAAAACCATTCAAGTCCATGGTCGCTCATCCATTTTGGTGCTCGTTTTACGTTACCTGCTTCAAAATCAATGCTTGCACCTAGTCCCAGCGAAATAGGAACTTCTAACTGATCACAATAGTGATACATAAATTTTTCTTGTTTTGGACACCCCAGTCCAACTATTAAAATATCTGGTTTAGCATTTTTTACAAGAGTAATAATTTTTTTTATTTCATCTTCGTTTTTTTCAAAACCATACGGAGGTGAATATGTTCCGACAATATTAAGCCCCTCATATTTTTTCATTAAATTCTCTGCAGCTTTTGCTGCTACACCTTCCGCTGCACCAAGAAAATACATTGAATATCCTTTTTTTGCAGCCATTTTACATAAACGAGGAAATAAATCCGAACCCGAAATTTTTTCTTTTATGGGTGTTTTATACCATTTTGCAATCCAAAGAAGTGGTTTACCATCTGTTAAAATCAATGATGCATTTTCATACACTTTCTGAAGTTCTTTATCTTTTTCAAGCTGAACAACATGATCAACATTAGGAGTTACAACATAAGCTCCCTTATCATTTTGAATTATTTCGTCAATTGACTTCAATGTTTCTTTCATTGTAAGATTATCAATTTCCGTATTCATAAACTTCATTCGTGCCATAATTTTCCTCTATATTTTAATTTTGTCTTGATTACTTATTTCGCCCATCTGAACTTCAATTATTTCAAGATATGTAATTGCCTTAATGGTATGCTTGGAACCAGTTGGTAATTTAATAACATCACCAGCTTTTACTTTCTTTTCAACATCATCAACAATTACAATTCCTTCTCCACTTGTAACAGTCCAAACCTCATCACGATTATAGTGAACGTGATAACTCATTCTTTTTCCGGCTTTCATACAAATTCTGATTGTTAATACACCCGGATGAGAGTCTATAACCGTATATGTACCCCATTCCTTTTCCACAAATCTTGCTTTGGTTTCCACCTTTTCAACATAAGGTTTCATATATCCGCTGCGTTCTTTATCGGAAATTAGAATTCCGTCACTGCTTGCCGCCACAATTATATCCTTACAGCCCATACAAAGCACAGGAATATTCAGTTCATTTACAACATTTGTATTTTCACAAGTTTCATCAAGAACGGCATTTCCTTTGGTAGCATCAGCCATTACTTCTGACATCATATTCCAGGTGCCCACATCTTTCCAGTTTCCGCTGTAGCGAAGCACCTGAATATTTTTTTCCTTTTCCACCACAGCATAATCAAAGCTTATTTTTGGCAAGGACTCATATTTATTGTACAAATCATCATAGTCCTTAAAATCAATAAGACTGTGTGCCTTTTCAAGCAGATACCCGATTTTAAAAGAGAAAATACCTGCATTCCACAACGCATTCTGTTCAAGATATTTCTGAGCGGTTTCCTTATCGGGCTTTTCCTTGAATGCCTTTACTTTGCTTATCTCATTTGTATTTTCTGGAATTATGTATCCATATTTTTCTGATGGATAAGTAGGTTTTATTCCCATTAAAGTAAGATTTGCACAACCGTTTTCTGCAATTTTCTCCAGCATTTCAAATGCTTTGTAATATGAATCATCAACATAAGGGTCAACAGGACAAACAATTACGGGTTCATTGCTGCCCACCTTAATTTTATCGTGAAGATATGAAGCAGCCAAAGCAATTGCAGGAAAAGTATCTCGTCTGCAAGGTTCAACGCAAATACTTACCTTTTCGCCCAGCTGACTTTTTATTGCACATACCTGTGATTTACTTGTTGCAATAGTGATTTTTGACTTAGAATCCACATTTGAAACCTGACGGTAAACACGCTGAATCATAGATTCATAGTTACCGTTTTCATCTTTAAACAGCTTTATAAACTGTTTACTCCTAACATCATTAGAAAGAGGCCACAAGCGTTTTCCGCTGCCGCCGGAAAGCAAGATTATGTTCATATGTCCTCCTACTATAATCTATATCTGTCTATACTCCCCCGCTAAAAACCACCCATTACCCACTGACGTGTACAAAAAAAGTTACCCGTCACAGCAATTTAATTGAGGAAGTTCAGTATAATTAATAATATTTAAAATACAATTATAAATATAATTATACCATTTCATCATCATTATGTCAACATCTTTGCAAATAATTATCGTCTTTTTGTCAAAAAATACAATTATGTTTTTGAGTTCACCTATATTTTATGTCTATATAGTACAAAAGTTTATATTATAATGTATAAATATTAAGCTTATTTACTTTATCAAGTAAATAATGGTTATTATTTGTAGCTCTTTATGACTGAAATTTCTTGAATTTTGTCAGGAAATATGCTATAATAAGACAATACTGAATTACATTCAAAAGAAGTGACATTTATGTGGTTGATATTGGCTCTGCTTTCTGCGGTTTTTGCGGCTTTGACTTCCATACTGGCCAAAATTGGTATAAGCGGAATAAATTCTAATCTTGCAACCGCAATCAGAACGGTTGTTGTTTTAATTATGGCATGGGGAATGGTATTTCTTACTAATTCTCAGGGAGGCTTAAACCAGATCAGCAAGAAAAGCTGGATTTTTCTTATTCTGTCAGGTGTTGCCACAGGTGCGTCCTGGCTTTGCTATTATAAGGCAATTCAACTTGGAAACGTTTCAAAGGTTGTTCCTATTGACAAATTGTCCGTTGTGCTGACTTTTATTCTTGCGGTGATTTTTCTCCATGAGGAATTTACGATGAAAAATATTATCGGCTGTATATTGATTTCTCTGGGTACTTTTCTTATGATAAAATAATTGATTTTTTTGCATTTAAGCAAGAAGTGACAAATTTATCACTTCCTGCTTTTTTATTTTCGTCACATTTACCAATTGACTTGCACCATTTCGTGTGATATAATTGTCACATAAGGTGATAAATAAGTCACTTTTATTACAGCTGTAAAACCTTAAACGAAAGGACATTCAAAATGAAAAACAAAACGGATTTAAAACCAGACAAAATTTCATACAAAAAATATTACAGACTTATGGCAATTCTTGGTGCTGTGGGAGGATTTATGCAGATATTCTACTGGGCTGCGGAAAAATTTCTTCCTGACTTCGAAAAAGGGAACATTCTGTCAAACGTTATAAATTTAACAGTATCATTAGGTACGTTAGCTATAATTGGTATATGTTTATCCAAAATGATTTCTGTATTTATGCAAAGAGACAAAGAAGATGAACTTGTTCAGCAAATAACGGCAAGAATAAATCAGACTTTTGTATCTTTTTTGTTTACTGCTGCTTGCCTTTTTATCTGTATCACATCCTTTGCTTCAAATTTTTTAGGTAGTATAAAAATAACGCTGAACTTTATTGTTGTAACAGGAATTGTATGGCTGTGCTTTTCCCTTTACCATTTTATAGGTCTGTATTTTGAAAGCAAATTTGACGATAATGATTACGAAAAGGAGAATAAATAATTATGAAAAACTATAAAAACATTCACATCATTACAATAATCTGCGGAGTACTTTTACTGGCAAAATCACTTGTGGGAATTTTCATTCCCTCCTTTGCAATTGAAGACCTTATCCCCTCACAAACAGCAAGAAGCATAATAGGAATTGTGCTGACGGTTATTATTATTGCTTTGTTTCGTGGACCGTATGAGTACGGTGACGAAATGACAGAACTAAACATTGGAAAAGCAAACAAGGTTACTTTGCTCCTTGCCTTGGTTTCAATAATTGCTTTTGCATTTGTTGCACAGAAAAATGTAAATCTTCTGGGAGCAGGTATTTTTATCGGCGTTGTATCGGCACTTGTTGCATTAAGAAGTATTGTTTTTCTTGTGCTTGACAGAACACCTGAATAAATATTCAGCCATTTTCAGAAAAAGGAGATATTAAAATGAAAAAAGAAAAAGCAACAAAAACGACAAATATGACAAATATGACAAAAATGACACTTGGAGAATTTCACAAAAAGCGTATTATTTCCCATAGCCTTGTACTTTTAATGGTAATATTTAAGCTGATAACAGAACATTTAATGACAGGTGATGAATTGTGGATTAAGACTATCTCTTTGATTTTATCTGTAACAGCTTGTCTGTTTCTGATATATTTTAATGTAATTTCCAGAAACATTGATAAGGAAGACGAATTTGCCAGAGAAAATATGTTCAAATCACACGACAGCATATCAAAAATATTTATTGCACTGTTTTTTGTGGGAATTTTGTTTATAATAATTTTCCGAGGTGAAACTTTTACAATTAAATTCAACACAGAAACTCTGCTGGATTTGTGGCTTGGTATTTATATGTGCTATTTTATTCTTGAAAGCGGATTTTATCTGCATTATGAGGGAAAATTTTCCGATACCGAAGATATGGAGGAGGAATAATGGCTGAACTTAAAACAAAACTTAAAGAATATCGTGCCAGAGAAAATATGAAACAGGGCGACCTTGCCGAAAAGGTTGACGTAAGGCGTGAAACAATTATCCGTCTGGAAAAAGGACAGTACAATCCCTCCCTTAAACTTGCAATGGATATTGCAAAGGTTTTTGGTGTTACGGTGGAAGACATTTTTTCCTTTGAGGAGGATGAGTGAATTTCAGAAAGCACAAAAAAAGCTCCCGAAATAAAACGGGAGCTTTTTTGTATTCAGAAAGCCTGTTCAAAAATTGAAATTATATCTTCTTTGGTAAGAGGAACAAAACAGCCCTCACAGCCCTGTGCTGCCTTTTGTGCCATTATTTCAAAATTAGTTTTCTCGTTAATTCCCACCGCTCTGAGATTTGCAGGCATTTCCATGGTTTTAAAGAAAAATTCTTCTGTTTTTTCAATTGCCTTTTCGGCTACGGTTTTGTCATCCCCTGAAATATTCCATACATTTCTTCCGTAATCAGCAAGCTGTTTGGTTTTTGAGGGGTCTTTTTTCAGCACAAACTTCATCCATACAGGAGTGAGAATTGCAAGACCCTCACCATGGGTAATGTCATAAAATGCCGAAAGTTCATGCTCCATAGGGTGAACACACCAGCCTACCTCCGAACCGTAGCTTAAAAGTCCGTTTATTGCCAAACTTCCCGCCCACATAAGATTTGCCCTTGCCTCATAGTTTTCAGGCTCTCTCACTGCCACAGGACCGTATTTTATACAGGTTTTAAGAACAGCCTCACAAAGTCTGCCCTGTAAATATGCACCCTCAACGTTGGTGAAATAATTTTCAAAAGTATGGCTCATCATATCGGCTGTACCTGCGGCTGTTTGTTTTTTGGAAACAGAAAAAGTATATGTAGGGTCGAGAACCGACATAACAGGCTTTACAAGAGGACTTCCCGTTCCCCATTTCTCATTTTTCGACATATCGCTTATTACGGCAAATTCGTCCATTTCCGAGCCTGTGGCTGAAAGAGTAAGTACGGAATACACAGGGAGTGCGGCTTTGATTTTTCCGCCGTCAAGCACTAAATCCCATGGGTCGCCCTGATACAATGCACCTGCCGCAACAACCTTGGCACAATCAATTACCGAACCACCGCCAACAGCAAGCACCATATCAATTTTTTCATCCTTGCAGATTTTAACGCCCTCACGAACCGACTGAATTTTTGGATTTGGCTCAACCCCTGAAAGCTCCCTTATTTCAAGCCCCGCATTTTTCAGCACTTCAACAGCCTTTTCATAAAGACCGCTTTTCTTTATACTTCCTCCCCCATAAACAAGAAGAACCTTGTTTCCACTTTGTTTAAGCTCTGAAAGGTGAGAAATCTGACCCTCTCCGAAATTAATTACTGTTGGTATTGAATAAGTAAAATTTTCCATAACTCTGCCTCCTGTTATATATCAAAATAAAAAAAATAAAAATTATATAAATTGTTCCATAGATATTTTATCATATTAACAAGACAAATTCAACAAAAATAATGAATTTTCGCATAATTTCAGCGTTTTAAACATATTACAAACTCAGTATTTGTAAAAAAACGGATACCGGCATTTCTGCCGATACCCGTTATATTTAAAGGATTATTTTACCTTTACAGTCTTGTAAATAGTATCAGAATAATAATATTTTGAACCTATCTTCTTGTATGTCTGAACAGCAAACTTGTAAGTCTTCTTAGATGTAAGCTTTGTCTTTGTGAAAGAAGTCTTCTTTGTTTTTGCGATAAGCTTGTACTTTTTGCCAACCTTCTGGTAAACCTTGTAGCCGTTTACACCGCTTACCTTGCTCCATGAAAGTGCAGCCTTCTTCTTGCCTGCAGTAGCCTTAAGAGTTGTTGGCTTCTTAGGACGTACAGTTAATGTAACATTTGAAACTGTTGTTTCTGCCTGCTTGCTGCCAACCTTAATGTAAGCTTTTACAATGTACTTGTTTGCTGCACCTACAGTAAGGCTCTTTGTTGTAAAGTTAGTAGACTTAGTTGTCTTAACCTTTACATACTTCTTCTTTGCTGTGCTGTACTTGTAAATATTGTAGCCGTCAACGCCGTTAACCTTAGACCATGCCACTGTTACTGACTTAGTAGAAGGAGAAATTACCTTAGATACAGGCTTAACATTCACAGAAGCGATACCAACCTTGGAGAATGTAAAGCCATATGTCTTAGCATACTTTTCAGCAGCTGAATTTACATAACCCTTGATAGTGAAATTCTTGATTTTCTTTGCATATTTGCTTTCAGTTGCGAAGCCCTTGCTGAAGCCCTTTTTAGCAAATTCGTAAGCCTTAGCCTTATCATATGTATAGCCGAAAGCCAAATTACCGATTTTTGTTATAGTCTGTGGAATTGCAACAGACTTAAGGTTAGGACAAAGACCAAATGCACCTGTACCGATTGTCTTGAGAGTTGATGGGAATTTAACGCTCTTAAGATTTTCCTGGCCTGCAAATGCACCCATTTCAATTTCCTTTACACCCTTAGGAATAGAGAAAGAAGAAAGCTTTAATCCCATTGGGCAGCACTTAATCTGTGTTTTGCTCTTATTGTAAAGAATACCGCTTACAGAAGTAAAGTACTTGTTGCTGCCGGAAACAGTAATTCTCTTAAGCTTTTTGCAGCCTGCAAAAGCAAGGCTGTTAATTGTCTTAACAGAAGAAGGAATAGCAACACTTTCAAGAGCTGTACAACCGCCGAATGCACCTGTACCAATGTATTCAACACCTGTAGGGAGTGAAACACTCTTTAACTTTGTGCAGTGTGCAAAAGCATACTGACCGATTGTCTTTACATTCTTTGAAAGTACAACTCTTTCAATGCTCTGATTTTCCTTGAAACAATCAGAAGCTATTGCTGTAACCTTTTTACCGCCAATTGTACTAGGAATTACAACGTTCTTAGATGATTTTAAATATTTTGTAAGTGTAACCTGGTTATTTTTTACTGAATATTTGTAATCAACCGAAGAAGCGGTAACGCTTGCAGCTGACGCACTAAGATCTGTAGTAAGATTTACTTCTGCTACTGCTGCACCGCCGAAAGCTAAAACTGCTGCCAGAGTTGCTGCTGCGATTTTCTTAACCATATAAATCATTCTCCTTTAAAATAAATTTATGGCAAACATTATTTGCCATTTCTACTTGAAAAAGAACAAATTAAAATTTATCCTTTTTATCACTATAATTATAACATCTTATGCAGGATTTGTAAAGTGACAATTTAATAAAATTACGGGAAAGATTAACGAAAAAATTAGCATATTTGCCTAAAAAAATTCATTATTGTCAAAATAACGCCCATTTATTTGAATTTACTTAATAATTCTATACAAATATAATTGAATGACGCACAATTTTTTTCTTTATACTATTATAAAGGAAAATCAAATAAAACCGACAGGGCATTTTTATTGAAAATATATATAAGCAATTATTTTACAATTGACATTCTTGAAATTATGTGATACAATTTAAACATAAATTTTTTTGTCAATCAATGGACATTTTTTATTTTCTCAAAAAATATTTTCATAACATAATTATTCAGAAATGGAATTTACAGGCATATATTGGCATAAAAAGTGTAAAAATAATATGCATATTGCACAATTAGTGAAATACATTGCGCTTTTGCTGTGTGCAATTCGCCAAAATAAAATTTTTTTCGATTTTTGTGAAAAAAAGTATTGACAAATGCGAAAAAAAGGTGTATAATATATAAGTCGTCAGGCGAGAGCGATAGACAAAAAGAGAAACGGCGGTATAGCTCAGATGGCTAGAGCACTTGGTTCATACCCAGGGTGTCACCG
>JBJFBU010000037.1:0-5220 GCA_051888595.1 Candidatus Gastranaerophilaceae bacterium
ATTTTTGTTATCTGCTAAACCTTTTGTTCCATCAACGATTGATTTTGTGCCAGCAGCATCAAAAGTAATACCTAAAACATCATCATATTTAGATGAAACCAATTCAGTTAAGCTACCACCTAATGAGTGACCGGTAACAACAATTTTTGCATTTGGATTTTGAGCTTTAACTTGTTCAACAAATTCACAAGCATTTTTGAATTGTTCAGGTAATTTACCAGAAATCATTTGATGATCGACTCTCAAGTCTGCAACATCATCAGAACCTCTTAAAATAACCATTACAACGCCATCTTTTTCTAAAGCTTTAGCGTGGAAACCATTATTTGCTGATACTTGAGCTTGTTGCTTCCAACCGTTATGTACAATTTCTCTATCGCCATAAACCATGCCAGACATATTACCAGCATCTTTAACTAAGTCTAGTCTATCTTGTAACCCCATTTGTTTAACTTTTTCGTTTGCAGAGAAAGTACCAAAAGGTTTTACATCTCCAGTTGAAAGAGCATTTACATCTCTAGTTGCTTTAAATCTATCTTCAAGAGCAGCTAAACCTTGCCCAAATTCATTTTTTGAAGCACCTTTACCTAATAAATTTTCTATATCAGCGACAGAAGCATTGTGTTCAGCCATGCTAACGTCATATCTCAAGCGTTTAGCATCACCTGTATTAACTTCAAATCCACCAACGTTTGTAGAAGCAGTATTAGTAGCTCCCGCATTTTCAGCAGAAATTTCATGCATATAGCGAGAATGAGCATCAGATGTTTCACCTAACCAGCCACTGTCAACATCCGGTAAGTTGCTTTCATCAATTTCAAGAGCTTTTTCCATCGCTCTATCCGCCATAATATTTTCGAACACTTGACCGCCTAAAGAAGAAACGGCTGACATCAAAGTATTTGTAAGAGTAACATTACCGGTTTTTAGGTATTCAGCCCCCATATCAAAACCGGTATCAGCTGCAGTTCTAAGAACATAACTTGTTGCTCTACCAACATTTGCAGCCTTAATAGCTTGAGTAGCACCACCACTTAAAACGGTAGATCCAGCATCAATAACCGCATCTTTTGCAATTTTAGAAAATTCATCAACAGATAAACCATTGTTAGAAGTTGCTCTATCAGAAGCATCAACTGCAATAGTCAAAGCAGCAGTGCCACCAGCAGCAGCCAATAAAGGAATTGCTGTACCATTTGTAGCTACCCCAATTACAACAGAACCAACTATTTTAACACCTGATTTTAATACATAAGCACCCGTTTCTTGAGATGCGTTATAATCTTGAACTCTTTTTGTTATATCATTTTTTGTGCCAAAAGCAGCCGTATAAGAATTTTCGTATTCGTTTTTAACTTGGTCGTAGTCTTTTCCGCCAGAAGCATACATTGTTTGTGCATGTAACAAATCACTACAAGATTTTGCTCTTTGATGTAAGAATGAATATTTTTCATCCATAGTTGCTTTTTCAGGATCTATGCCAGCTTTTTTCATTTCATCATAAATTTGTTTTAAGCCTGCATCTTTATTACCCATACCAATAAAGTCAGCAAAATTATTCAATTCACGTCTGTAAACGTCACCCTTTGATGCAGTAGTAACAACAGCACCAAATCCAGATTTTGTTGTGCGATATTCAGATTCTTCATACAATGTATCTCTTGCAATTAAAGATTTCATTTCTTTATTGAATTTTGACTCTACTGAATAAGCCGCAGATGTTTTTTCATAAGTTTCTTCATGCTTTTTGAAAGCTTCAACTTGAACAGCATCAAATTCTACACCATAAATGTCTTTAAATTTGGTTTCAAATTCTTTTTGAGTTTTTGCACCTTCTAAACTAGCAACTTGGCTTTTAGCAGTTGCAATATCTTGTTTTACAACTGTTTCTCTATTTTTTGAATTCCAAGCACCGCTAACAAAGTCAACAGTTTTACCAGCCCAACCATCTCTATCTAATTGTGCGTTCAAAGCACCTTCAGCATTTTTAATTTGAGAAGATAAAGACTCAACAGTATTTTGTCTTTGTTCTTGCGGAGTTTTATTTAAAATTTCTTGTTTTTCAACATCAGATAGACTTTCTCTGTTTTCAATATGTTGAACAAGTCCATACATAGCTCTAGATGCATCTTGAGGTTTGTCACTATATTGTAAAATTTCAGATATAAATTGTGAAATTCTTTTACTTGCCATGCCTGATTTCTTAGCACGATTTTCCAATTTAGAAATAACACCATTAATAGATGTTTTTCTAATATCTGTATCAGAGAATACTGCTTTACTTGTCTTTTCATTCCAAATAGCTTCAGTCATAGACTCATTTGGAGATATTTTTTGATAAGCTCGCAATGTTTCAACAACATTTTCAGGTTTAATTTCTGCTAAAGCTTCTTGGAAATCTTTTTTAGACACTGAATCATAAGTTAAAGAAGTCATTTTATCGTGAAGTTTTGTCGCAATATTTTCACCTTGTTGAGTTGCAACTTGTTTTAATGCTTCTTGTTTTGAATTTAAATTTTGTACAGGAGCGTTATTTTGAATTTGAACAGCTTGTCTTTGTTGTTCAAAATTTGCATATTTTGTTTTTGCAATATCAGCAGAATCACGATTTTTTAATGCAACGCTATCAGGTGCTAACTCACCCATAACTCTAATTTCTTGACCTGCTAAGAAGTATGGATTTTCTTTACTTCCATAAACTTTACCTTTGTTTGAAGCAAGAATCTCAGCTTTTGTCATGTTAAAAACTTTCGAAATTTTACCAAAAGTTTCACCATTTTGAACAACAACCAAAGTATTGCCTTTTCCATCATATTTAGCAACACTTGTATTACCGTTTTTATCAGTTACTGATGCTGAAAGTTTTTTACCATTTGCATCATATAAAGTTTCTGTTTTTGTACCATTTTTTGCAATTTCAGAAACATATTTTTTACCATCTTTAGAAAAAATTGTTCTTTTTAATGTACCATCTGCAGATACTTTAAGTTGTTGAACAGGTTTACCTGCTTCAAATTGAGTAACAACAATTGCTTGTAATTCAGAATCAACAACTTTTGATACTGTTTTTATATTACCTTTGATGACAGTTTTAGTGTAGTTATTATCATCAATATATTCGTATTTCGTATTACCTTTTTTTACAATTCGTTTTGCTGTACCATTAGATTTACTATCTAGTACGACTTCTTTTTTTGCAACAAAATTGTCAGTATTTTGCCCCTCTGTAGTTCCTACAGAAGCTTTTTTATCAAACAATGAAACATCAGCGACATTTGCATTTTCAGAATTCACACCAAAAATATTCAAACTATCTACGCTATTTTTAATATCACTAGCCTTATTGTCTGACTTTGTTTGATTTATATCAAAAATTTTTTTATTAAATTTTATTGAAGCCGATTCTGTCATAAAAAATAAACAATATATACTACACTACATGTATTTTAACGCTTAAACATAATAAAAATTGAGTCAATTTTATAAAAAATAGGCTATTTTAACTATATTTTTACAAAAATTAACATTTAATTATTTTGAGCTGGTCCCAATGCCTTTAACTCAATAATTTGACCGCCAGCAGTAAATAAAACTGAATATACAACACCTTGTAAAGTTATTTTACCTGAACCCAAATATTCCATTGCACAATCTACACCTATATCCGCAATATTTGACAATGCTATATCTGTAATTTTTGCAACATTACCTGACATTTTTGCTATTGGAGATACCAACGCAGAAATACCTTTGTATGTTAATTGGTTTACTATTGCTGTTGTACCATCTATTAAAGTCCATTTTAGAGAATCCTTCAATTCCTTCTTTGTCATGCCTGCTTTTGAAGACAATCTGTCACTACCATATACTGCAACATCAACTGCAGAATGCATTGCCGCAATTTTTAAAGTCGGAATTATTCCTGTTCCTGCTGTAAACAACCAAATTGGAATTGAAGCAGAACATATTATTGTATCTTGAACCAATAACTCAGATAATTTTTGAGAAGCTCGATAGTCTTCTACACGCTTTGCAATATCATTATCAACACCAAATGCAGCATAGTAAGAATTTGTATATTCTCGCTTCATTTCTAATAAATTTTTTTTACCTAAAACTCTTTGTGTGTTTTCACTTAGAACTTTTGCGTAATTGTTTGCTAGAGTTTGAAGAACATTGTATCTTTCAGTAAGTGATGATTTTTCAGTAATATTACTGTCTTTCATCATTTGATTAATTTGTTTTTTGCCTGCTTTTATATCACCTTTACCAACAAATTCAGAGAACGCTTTCAAATTTCTTTTATACATTTCAAGCCTTGTTTCTGTAATAATAGGCTTTGCCCCTGTAGTAGTTACTAAAAATGTATCCTTTAAAGGCTTATTATTAACTAAGTCCTCAACTGATTTTTTGAAATTATTCTCTACAGTCGAACACAAACATGCAATTTCAAATTGTTCTTCTTTTTCCTTAAATTTTGCAATAAGCTCTGCATCAAAATTTACTTGGAATATTTCTTTAAATTTCTTGTTATAATCAGCTGTTCCAACACTTTTATTTAATTCAAAAATTTGTTTTTCAAACAAATCAATATCCTTATGGACAATTTCTTTTTGATTTTCTGAATTCCACAAACCTTTTATGGCTTCACCTAATTTTGCACTCCAACCATCTCTGTTAGCTTGCTTTTCCATTGAAGCCCTTGCTTCTTTGACTGTTGATTCCAAAATTTTCGATGTATATTCTTGTGTTTTTCTTACATCTGCCTTTGCTATTACTTCTTTTTCATCTTTTGTAAGTGAAGTTTTATTTACAATTGCTTGCGACAATGCACCAGCAATTTTATCCAATTGCTTCGTTTTTACAGGTAAAAAGCTTCCAAACTGCTTTTCTAATTCCTCTTCAAAATTATAACTAAATCGTTTTGATTCAACTCCATTTTTAACTGCAGCTTTTTCAAGCTTTGTAAATATGGAATTTAATGCATAATATCGAGTATCTCTGTCATCCCAAAAATCTTTACCTATATCTGAAATTAAAGAACTTTTTGGAGAAATCTTATCATAACTTTTGATAGTTGAAACAACATTTTTGTAATCTATGTTTCTTAATTCCGTTTTAAAAAATGCTGAAGACACAGCTCCTCCACCATTATCCAAGATTTGCTTCATACTCTTGGCTATCGTTTCACCTTGCTCATCTGCAGATTTTCGCTCAATC
>JBJFBU010000038.1:0-5211 GCA_051888595.1 Candidatus Gastranaerophilaceae bacterium
GTTGGTATATTGTACACATGGATAATTTATTAAACTAGTCTTAGTTGAAGAGCTTTTACTCCGGCTTGGACTCTATCTGTAACATTTAATTTTGTTATAATATTACAAACGTGGGCTTTTGCTGTATTTGATGATACAAACAGTTCTTTTGCTATTTCAGGATTAGGCTTTCCTTGTACAAGAAGTTGCAATACTTCTAATTCTCTTTCTGTCAACTTATTTTTTTCTTCTAACGTTTCATACAAATCATCAAAATCAGTTGATTTTGGCTGAGGTATTGTTTTAAGTGGAACATGAGCTATTTTTTCATCAAACCAATAAGCACCAATATTTACTGCTTTTATAATATCGCTTAATTTAAGTAATGAAATTTCTTTTAATACATAACCATTTGCACCGCAGGCTATTGAAGCCATAATTTCGTCTTCGTTTTCATGTGATGTGATAATTATTATTTTTACATCTGGGTAAATTTCTTTTATGCATTTTGTTGCTTCTAATCCGTTCATTTTAGGTAGTCCCAAATCAACAAGGACAATATCAGGTTTGTTTTCTTTCATAGCTGAAAGACATTCCTCAGCACTACTGAAGCACCCAAGTAAATCAAAATCTTCATTAGATTCAAAATATTTTTTATAAGAAATCTTTGTTAAAAAATAGTCCTCAATAATATATAATTTTAACTTTTCACTCATAACTCTGTCCTATTAATTTACCATTTTTTGAAAATAAAAAATCCTGCAAGTATTATAAAAACAAATCCAATCAGATAATTCCATTTGAATTGTTCTTTTAAATATAGCACAGAGAAAATAGAAAAAACAATCAGAGTAATAATTTCTTGTATTGTTTTTAATTGTGCTGCAGAGTAATACTCATGTCCAATCCTATTTGCAGGAACTTGAAAGCAATATTCAAAAAAAGCAATTCCCCAGCTTACAAGAATAACAGCCCAAAGCATAGTACTTTTGTATTTTAAATGACCGTACCAAGCAAAAGTCATAAAAACGTTAGATATTGTAAGCAAAATTATTGGTAATAATGGTCTAATACTATTCATTTTTTATTATTACAAGATTCCTTTCATATATTTCTTCTAGTGGTAGTTTATAATCTATTATGTCTACAATTTTTGCTTTGCTTTTTTTTAAAAAAGGTTCTGCTTCTTTTATTTCTTCATTAACTAATTTTGATTTATAAACTATTAAAAAGCTATGTTTATTTAACACTGGTAAAGCATACTTTGCAATTAACTCAAGTCTTGCAACAGCTCTGCTTGTAATAATATCAAATTTTTGATTTTTTAAATTTTCGACCCTATCGCATATTGTGTAGAAGTTTTTTAAATCTAATTCTTGTGCGAATTCACTAATTGCTAAAATTTTTTTCTTTATACTATCTATACCATAAACTTCTAACTCTGGATGTGCAATTGCAATAGGCAAAGCTGGAAATCCACCGCCTGTACCTATGTCTAAAAGTGTTTTAAAATTCTTTTTGTTTCCATATTTTTCAAAAAACAAATCTATTGACAGTGAATCAAAAATATGTTTTTCGTATAAATATTTTTCGTCATTTTTTGATATTAAATTTAAAACCTTATTTTTTGCTAAAAAAACTTCTTTAAATTTATCAAACTTATTATTATTCATTTTTAAATTCTGCTTCTATTCTGTTAAATACGTCTGCACCTATTCTGAATTTAATATCGTCAATACGCATTTGAATTTTACTTAAGTTGTCTTTACTGAAATTATTTTTTGCAACGGCATAAGCTTTTAAGTATTCTCTTAAAGCCATTTCATTTTCTTTTCTAGAGTAATAAAAATCACCTGTTGCAAGAGATGCAGATGCGATATAGAAAGTATCATTAAGCTTTTTAGCACATTCTTTTGCCTTAATGAAGAATTCAATAGCCTTATCAGGATAATTTCTTTGTGCCATTTGTGCTAGTTTTGTAGCTGAAAAATACATTCCATCGTAATTATCATTTTTTTCATCTATTTCATAAGATTTTAAGAAATTCTTTGCAGCTGTAGCTTTGTCATTTTTTTCAAGATGTAGTGTTGCAACATTTGAATAGGCTGCTGATAAATATTTATTAACTTTTTCATCATTGCTTACGCTAATACACTTGTTGTAAAAATCAAGAGCAGTTTGAGTATCGCCTTTATCATCTGCAATTAATGCATATTTAAAGTACAATTCTGATAATGTTTCTGTATCCATTGCAGAATTTGAAATATTGATAGCTTTTTTGTAATATTCATAAGCACTATTTATATTTGAAAGACTATCTTCAATATTTGCTAATGCAATATATGTTTTTGTTATCAAAATTTCTGGCATGTTTCCAGAATTTATTATCTCAATTAGTGTTGTCTTTGCTTTGTCCGGTTTATATGTTTCGTAATAAATATTAGCAATATTTAGTTTTATATAATTTTCTTTGACCTTTTCTGCAGTTTGTTCATAGAATTCTCTTGCTAATTCATAATATTTTAAAGAATTTTCCCAATCTGACATTTTTTGATAAGCCAAGCCTAATTTTGTATATATGATTGGCAAATGATTGTAAAAATCGTTGTCATCAGTATAAGTCAAGGCTTTTAAATAAAGCTCAATCATTTTTGCATATTGATAATTTGCTTCTTGTTCTTTTGCAAATTCTAGAATATCTTGAAGTTTTATTTTTAATTCTTCATTTTGTACAACATTTTGGGCAACAACTTGTTCTTGTTGTTGAGTTTGTGGTACAGGATTTTGAATATTTATATTTTTTTCGTGAGCTTCTTGGATACTAGCTACACTGGCAGCAAGCATTTCCATTTCTTGTGGTGTAAGTTTAAATGGTAAGTCCTTAACATCAAAGCCAAGCTTGCTCAAATCAATATTTGTATTTTGCGGAGCTTGGTTTTGTGGAGCTGGAGTTTGTGAATAATCTTTTGTAGACACCCAATTTTGTTGATTTTGAGGTATATTATTTTGTACAGGTTCTGGTTGCTTTACCTGTTGTTGAGCTAGATTTGGATTGTTTTGTTGTTGTTTTGTGTCTAAAGATTGTTGGTCTTTTGTATATGTGACATAAGTTAGTCCTGAACCATGTTCGCTAGGGACTATTTGTTTTTTAGGTAAGAATAGAGAATGATATTCAATTTCTTTTCTCATTGTTTGGCGAGATAACAAAATTGTACGCTCTAGAGGTTTTAAAGGTAGTTGTGCTTCATAAATATCTACAATATTTTGGTGTAGTTTTAAGGCTACGTTTTGTGGAATTGATACATCAATTTGCTCTTTAAAATAGTCTTGAACGTATATTTGATTGTTGTCTTTTGTTAAAATTTTATTTTCTATAAGCGTATTTATGACATTTTCATCATAAAGTCTTAGTTGTTGTAATAATTGTATGCTTACACTATGTCTTAATAGGCATAGTAGCCAGAAAAATCTTACTGCGATTGCAGGCACTAAATCTATAGATTCTTTTTCAAGGTATTCATAATAATTCATAAAACTTTTTTTGAAATTTTCTAAAAAAGTTTCTGGGGTTATTTGCTTAACTCTTATTATAGTAAGAGTTAGGACAATAAAAAAGTGATAACCTCTAGTGTATTTGTATAAATCATCAAAAACTTTAGTGTTGAATTTAACTTTATTATTTTTTAAATATTTTTCAAAAAGATTTTTTTCTAATGGATTTGTTGTAATTCTATCAATAGGGTAATTTTCAGGGAATTGGCTTGCCTTGAATGTTCTTCCAATTAGAACAGTTTTAACTTTTTGGAAAGAAGTTAAATGTAGAATAAAATTTATGATTTCAATTCTATTTTCATCAACCAAAGATTCAAAAGAATCGAGAACGATTAATATTGGCTTTTCAATTGTTGAAAAATACGAGTGAATTTTTTGATTAAAATTTTCAGATTTTATTTTAGGTTGAACGATAACTTTTTGAGCTTCAAGTTTTTTAAATTCTTCAAAGAAAGTTAGAAAAATATCGTCCAATATTGTTGTTTCAAAACAATTGTGTTTCAAAACTATAGTTTCATCAGACAGAAAATTCAAAGAATAATTTATGATTTGAACTTTACCTGTGCCTAAAAATCCATTGACGTAAAGCAATGGTTTTTCATTTTTGTAGAATTCATACACAGAGTCTAGTTGTTCTTGATTGTTTTCAATCAAAATTGGATCAATCATATCACTGCTTTGTGTGTACAAATCTTTTTTATCCAGAAAAAAATTTAAAAATTTATATTTCATATGCATATATTAAACGATTTTAATTTTTTTTGCAAATCCTAGTAATAATATTGCAAAATTTGCATGTTAGTAATATTATTAATATAAATTAAGGGGAAATTATGGAATTTTTTAGAAAACATCAAAAAATAATAATTGGTATAATAGCAGTTACATTTATAGCTTGGACTGTAGGCTTACTTATGCTTCCTCTAATGTTACGTTAAGGATTATTGTGGAAAGATTGAAAAGGATACAACGAATAGTTATTACACTGTTACTAGTAGTGACAGTGGCTTTTTCGTCTACAGTTGCACAAGCTGCACATGTAAAAACTAAGGAGCAAGCTCGACAAAAAATTAATCATTTGAAATTGTTGGAGAAAATTGAACACAATAAATTATACAAAAATCAACAAAAATTAGAGAATACAGCTTCAAATTTAGCTAGTTCAAAACAAAAATTAGATACAACAACAAATGAGCTTGCAAGCTTGGAAGTAAAACTTCGAGCTGCAATGTATGAATTCTCTGCTGTTGATTTTAGAATGAAATCTAGAATTAGGCAGGTTTATAAATCTCAACGTAGAGGCTTTTTTGTATTGTTATTGACGGCTACAGATTTTAACACATTCTTAGATAGAATGTATTTCGAATCAAAAATTATTAAACAAGATTATAAACGAATGGAAATGGCAAGAGCAAAAGCTAAAGAAATTGCGGTGCTGAAATACAATATTGAAGAAAAGAAACGTATACTTGCTCATTCAATTAAGACAATAAATTATCAACAAAAATCAATACAAAGAGAAATTGCTCAAAATGAAAATATGATTCATAAATTGAGAACAGACCGTGTTGCTTATGAAAAGGCTGAAAAAGAATTAGCAAAACAGTCTGCAAGTATTGGTACAATGATTAAAAGAACTTCAAAATCTGCAAATGACATAAAAGTTGTTTCAGGCTTTAT
>JBJFBU010000039.1:0-5134 GCA_051888595.1 Candidatus Gastranaerophilaceae bacterium
GAATGGTGTTTGTCTTATCTATTTTAAGTGCATTTAGTTTTGCTAAAATACTAGAAAATTTTGAAAAAAAGTATATTATGACATTTGTTATTTCTCATATCTTACTTATTTATACATTTAGTGCAGCGGGTCTGTTGACAATAATGAATGCTTTGCTCGCAGTTGCTTATTTGTTTGTAAAACATAGGGAAAATTTTGCAAAAATGCTTAAAGTTTTTTCTGTCTTGTTAATTCTTTCATTGCCTGCAATTGTTGTAATGATACATAATACATTCGTTTTCAATAATGGAATATGCTCATTTGTTAAAGACATTTATGTATTCAGCTGGCAAAATTTGGTAGAATTTTTTGAAATGTTTTTTTCAAATGGAACGATGCTTGATTCAAATGGTATTTTTGTTCCGAGTTTACCACGGTTGCTATTTATTGTATTGATTGTTCTACCTATATTAATAGGTTTGATAGGACTAATAAAAAGTATTTTTTCTAAAAATAGAGTTTTATATTTTTTCTTAATTCCATCTTTGATGTTTTTGTTTGCAGTGCTAATATTGGCTTTAATTGGGAAAATGGCTTTTTTAACAAGATATACTACAATTATTTTTCCTGTTGTTATTTGTTCTGCTTGCTATGGTATCAGTTTATTTAAGTGGAAAAAAATAGGCATTTTTATTTTTACTCTATGGATTATTGTAAATTATCTGTACCTTTATATTGTTCCGATAAATATTTTAACTATGCCGAGAAATGGCTTAGGTGAATTGTCAAAAATTTTAACAGAGCAGGTTAAAATTAAAGACTCTGATATATTACTAATACCATATTCCGGTTCTAAGGTTATGAGGTATGTGCCAAAAGGTTTTTATATTCCGTTTGAAGCTGATGATATGTTGCTATTAAAAAATTCAAAATCTTTAGAATTTTATTTCGGAACACAAAATATAGATAAGAAAAAGGTTAGAGAATATATGCATAACTATATTGCAAATAATATTATTATGCCAGCTTATTATGACAATTTATGCAGTTATATTGATAAAATGAATAAAGGCGATAGACTAATTATTATTTCATATCGTGATGGATTTACAATGCCATTAATCGCAAATTGGCAAATTCTACAGGATAAATATGACAAGATTAATTTATTTGCGTTAATGATGTCAAAAGTTACTAAAGATAGTCTAGAGATTGCACAAAAAACTTTAAAACCATTAGGTTATATCCAAGTTCAAAATTCAGGTTATTCAATTTTTGTATATGAAAAACAATATATTTGTGATAAAATAAAAGAAAAATTCAGGAGATAAAAATGGAAGATTTAAGAGAAAAATATGAAGTAGTAATTGGCTTGGAAGTTCATGCTCAATTAAAAACAAAATCTAAAATATTTGCACCTGATGGTTGCGAATTTGGTAATGAACAAAATACACAAATAAGCCCTATCACATTGGGTATGCCAGGGGTATTGCCAGTTTTAAACAAGGCAGTTGTTGATATGGGCATATTAACAGGTTTAGCATTAAACTGTGAAATTGCTGAAAAATGTAAATTTGATAGAAAACAATATTTTTATCCAGACTTACCAAAAGGATATCAAATTTCACAATATGACGAACCTATTTGTGGAAAAGGTTATTTAATGATAAATGGCAAAAAAATTGGTATTACAAGAGCTCACTTAGAAGAAGATGCTGGAAAGTTAGTACACGCAGGTGCAGACGGACTTGCTGGCTCATCTTATTCTTTAGTAGATTTGAACAGAGCTGGTACTCCATTATTAGAAATTGTATCTGAACCGGATATGCGTTCCGCCCAAGAAGCAAGAGAATATATGGAAGAACTTAGAAATATTGTACGTTATGTTGGTGTTTGTGATGGAAACTTAGAAGAAGGTTCTATGAGATGTGATGCTAACATTTCTATTATGCCAAAAGGTTCAAAAGTTTTCGGTACTCGTGCTGAAATTAAAAATGTAAACAGCTTTAGAGCATTAGAAAGAGCTATTGAATATGAAATTGATAGACAAATAGAACTTGTAGAAGATGGTGAAGAAGTTGTTCAAGAAACAAGACTTTGGGATGACAACGCTGGTGTTACTCGTTCTATGCGTGGTAAAGAAGATGCTCACGATTATAGATACTTCCCAGAACCTGATTTAATGCCTTTGGAAATTTCTAGAGAATGGGTAGAAAAAATCAGAGCAAATATGCCAGAATTACCTGAACAAAAAAGAGAAAGATATAGAAGTTTAGGTTTAAGTGATTATGATGCAAGCGTTATTGTTGCACAAATGGATTTAGCAATGTTCTTTGATGAAGTTCTAAAATTAGGTGCTAATCCAAAAATAGCTGTAAACTTTTTAATGGGTGAAGTTGCTGCTTATTTGAAGGAACAAAAACTTTCATTAGATGAAACAAAATTAACTCCAGAAAATTTAGTTGAATTGATTGGCTTAATCGAAAAATCAACAATTTCGAACAATATTGGTAAACAAATTATTATTGATATTATGCAAACTGGTGAAAAAGCTTCTGCTATTGTAGAAAAGAAAGGCCTAAGCCAAATTTCTGATACAGGTGCAATTAAAGAAATAGCTCAAAAAATTATTGATGCTAATCCAAGTCAAGTTGAAGCATATAGAGGTGGTAAAGATAAATTATTTGGATTCTTTGTTGGTCAAGTAATGAAGGAAACAAAAGGTCGTGCAAACCCACAAAGTGTAAATGAAATATTAAAAGAGTTGTTAGGCTAAAAAGAAAGAGTTATATGGAAAACTTTATTTCAAATAAAAAAACTTGTATGGATTTGGAAATTCATGAACAACCTGTGATTATGGGTAAAATCCTTGAAGAATATCTTTCTGAAGACGATATTGTAAGAATGGATGTACCTCAAGGTATTACGAAAGTTGTTCTTGTTGCAAGTGGTTCATCATACCACTGTGCAAGATACGGTGCAGATTTATTTGGAACAATTGCTGACATTTCTGCAAGGGCTATTTATTCAAGCGAATTCTTACTTAAACCAAAAGCTCCTGTAGATGAAGGTTCTTTGTATATCTTTATAACACAATCTGGTGAAACCAGTGATACACTTAGGGCTGCAAAAAGAGCTCAGCAATTGGGTATGAAAATTTTGTGTATAACAAATAATGAAAGATCTTCGATAAGCGAAATTGCAGACTATACAATAAATTGTTATGCTGGGGTTGAAAAAGCCATTGCAGCAACAAAATCTTTTACAGCTCAAATGTTGTGTTTGTATTTGATAACTTTGAAATACGCTCAAATGGCAAATATTGATGTTTCTGAAAAAATTAAAAATGTTAGAAATTTGCCATTTGTAGTTCTTCAGACTTTTGATATGACAAAAAAAATTAATCAACTTGCTGGCATGTTGAAAAAGGAAAAGAATTTTATAATAACAGCTGATGGTATTTCGTACGCTCTTGCAAAAGAGGCGGCATTAAAAATTCAAGAAACATCTTATTTGAACGTAACTGCAATGATTCTGGGTGAATTTATGCATGGACACGTTGCTGTATTAAATAATAAAATACCTCTTGTTTATGTTTCAGCTTCAGGTGTTTCTTATTCAGCATCAAAGAATTTGGAAAAAATCAAAAAAGATTATAATCCACCAATTTATATAATTGGTCGTTCACACGAAAGAATTACACCAAATTTTAATATTACAATAGATAATGATGATGCGGTATTGAGAATGTTCTCAAATGCTGTTGTAATCCAAATGCTTGCACTGGAAATTGCAAAAAAACTAGGCAGAGATGTTGATAAACCAAAAGGTTTGGTAAAAGTTGTAACTGAAAATTAGAATTTTTGTATTTAAATTTTTAAACAGATTTAATGCTATTACTGGAATTATACTGGTGGTAGCATTATTTTTTCAAATAATTTAATCAAATACAAATTTTTTATTAAATTTTCAACGAATGTATTTTTTTGCGTTAAAATGATATTGTAGTTAGTAATTTAATCTATGTAAGGAAATAATATTATGTGGGATTATTCAGAAAAAGTTATGGATCATTATAGAAATCCAAGAAATGTCGGCAAAATTGAAAATGCTGATGCTGTTGGTGAAGCAGGTTCTTTGGCTTGTGGAGATTCATTAAAAATATATTTAAAAATTGAAAATGGCATTGTGACAGATGCAAAATTTCAAACTTTCGGTTGTGGTTCAGCAGTTGCAAGTTCTAGTATTTTAACAGAAATGATAATTGGTAAACCAATTGAAGAAGTTAAAAAGATTACAAATAAGGACATTGCAGAGCAACTAGATGGACTTCCTCCAGAAAAGATGCATTGTTCTGTTATGGGACATGAAGCTTTAGAGGATGCATTAAAAAACTATTTTAATGATGAGTTAGTTATAAAAACTGATGACAAGTTAGTTTGCCAATGTTTTGATGTATATGAAAGCCAAATTAAAGAGGCTATTGAAACAAATAAATTGAAAACAGTTGAAGAAGTTACAAATTATACAAAAGCCGGTGGTGCTTGTGGTCGTTGTAAATCTGTTATAAAAACTATTTTGGATGAGTATTGGGCAAAAAAAGATGCTGACAAACCAAAGTTATCACCGACTCAAAAGATTTTGAAAATTAATAGTGTAATAGAAAATCAAATCTCACCTGAATTACAAAAAGATGGTGGTGATATTGAGCTTGTTGATATTGAAGATAACAAAGTTTATGTAAAACTTCGTGGAAAATGTTCAGGGTGTAAAAATTCTCACATGACATTAAAAGTCTTTGTAGAACAAACATTGAGAGAAACAGTTTCAAGACAAATTGAAGTTATAGAGGTTTAATAAAATGAATAATTTGATATATTTGGATAATAATGCAACAACAAGAGTTGATGAAAAAGTTCTAGAAGCGATGTTGCCTTATTTGCAAGAAAGTTATGCAAATCCTTCAAGTATGTATGATTTTGCTTCAAAACCAGCAAAGGCAATTGTTAAAGCAAGAAAACAAATTCAAGAGTTTTTAGGAGCTGCAAGTGAAAAAGAAATATATTTTACTTCTTGTGGTTCAGAGAGTGCAAATACTGCAATAAAGAGTGCAATTTCTAATAACAAAACTAAACGACACATTATTACAACAGCA
>JBJFBU010000040.1:0-5098 GCA_051888595.1 Candidatus Gastranaerophilaceae bacterium
CGATTTGTAAATAATTTGAGCAATTCAAAATTAAAGAAAATTGGAGATAATTTGTTTAACTTACAAATTAAATCAGTTGGTGAAATATTTTTAGGTATTTGTACTGCTCCTTTCTTGGCTTATGGGGTATCAAACACGCTTGCAATGTGTTTTCCAGAAGCTGCAGGTTGGGTTAGAATTTCAGGATTGAGATTGAGCCCTGTATTCTTAGTGCTTGCAACATTTATGATTATATTTGCATTTTTTGCTTTTGTTAATGCTTTCACTTGCATAAGAAAAATTCAAGCCTCTAATGTTCTAAAACAAGATGGCTTTAGCAACTACTTGCAACACGGTGTTGAAATTTATGGACTTGCTGGTATAAAAAGACTTAACCTTGATATGCAACGCTCATTTATAATAGCTCTAGTTATTATATTTATTGAATTTTCGATGAATGTTTCTTATTTTATGCAAGAAATTGGTAGTGATTTAGGCGGAATGCTATTAAGCCTTCTTGCTGCACTTGTTCCAACTGCTATTTTAATTGCAGAAACATATATGCTAAGCAACACAAAGTTTGAAATGTTTGCTTGTGAAGAATTACTAACTAAAGTAGATAAAGACTAATGACATACAAAAGTATTTTTCAAATTTTAACAGTATTAACAATTATAGGACTAGCGTGCATTTTTGCAATTAAACCAAAAATGCACACTCAAATCCTTTTGTACAATTCAGATTACAAACTCGTAAAATTTGAAGAAAATACTTCAACAGAAAAAAATATTCCCACTCAAAAGCAAACTCAAACAAAATCTATAAACACGAAAAAAGGAGAACAACTTCAGCAAAAAGCACCTGTTGTAACAAAAAAACAAGAACAAAAAGTTATAAAATCAGCAACTTTACCTAAAGTTACTACACAAAAAACGCAAAAAGCTCAAAAAGAAACTCAAAAGCTTACACAAAAAGAAGAAGAAATTCTTTGGAATCAATGGCGTTCAAACCTTCAAAATCAAATAATGAAGGACACTCAACTTCCAATAATGCCACAAGGTACGGTTTTTAAATTTTCATTTACCGTTGATAAATATGGCAAAATTACTAACTTAAAAACATGGTCATTAAATAGTGCCTACACACCTTATGCAATAGAATATATTGCTCCTGTCATAAGGCATTATCAAGGACTCCCTATTTTGAATTTTCCGGCAGGCTCAAATAGATTGACCACAAACGTTACTGGAGGATGGGTTATATCTTCACAAGAAAGATTGAGTACACCTCAAGACTATAACGATTCAGAAAAAATAACTAAATAAAGGATTTAAAAATGTATAAATGTAAAGAATGCGGAACTGAATTTGAAACAAAACCAGAATACTGTGATTGTGGAAATGATACTTTTGACGAAATTATGATAAATGACAATGCCGATGAGTTCGAAAGTGAACATTTAGACTCGCCACAAAAAGAAACAATAGAGCCTATTCAACAGATGCAACAAGCTGAAATTCAAGTACCAGAAAGGTCTACCGCAAAAATTAAAAATAATACAGACATTACATCTTTAGTGATTTTTTCAATCTGTATAATTTTATCATTGCTTGTATTATTTGTTATAGGAAACCCAAAAGAAAGCGTTGATTCCCAGAATAATCGAGATTTAAAAGTTAATTCAAAAATTGAAATTCCTTCAATAGACATATTGTGGAACAATGCCCCTAATGTAAATTCTAAAAATACTACTAAATCAATACAAAAAACAAATAGTATTGAAAATCAAAGCATTCAAACAAATAAAATTTCAGAAAATAGTATCTCTAAACCTGTAAAAAACGAGGATAAGCAACAAATAAAACAAACAAACAACATAACTAAAAAAAACATTTCGCAAAATCGAAACAAGAATTCATCAAAACTGACTGCAGTTCAAAATCAAACTCCCGCTAAAAATACGGCAGAACAAAAACAAGAATTACAAAATTACAAAATGAGATTGAGAAACAATATTGCCACAAAAATTGATTTTGCAAGTGTTATAGGAGATGGAAATTGTTCTATAAGCTTTACTTTAGATAAAAATGGTAAATTAACAAATAGAAAATTCTCTAAACAATCAGAAAATGATAGCCTTAATGATGCAGTATACAATGCTATGATGAAAACACCTGTTTATAATGTACCACCTACATTGTACAAAAATGAGATTTTACATCTGAATGTAAAAATTGTTAATGGAAATTTTGAAGTTTCTCTTTATTAATTGTTATAAAATTCGTATTGTTGTTTTTCTTGTTTAACTGTTGATGGAGTTGAAGTCATAGACTGAGTCATAACAGTTGAAAACTCTGATAAGTTTTTAACATTATAAAAATGTCCACCAGTACTGCTAGACAAACAAGACAACTTTTTTGAAGAACTTCCCACCAAAACAACGTCAATATGCACATCAGAGCGTCTTCTCATCAAATCCTTTGCGAATTCACAAGGATCACCTCCACAATTTTCGCCACCGTCAGATATTAAAACAATTTTTTTTGCAAAATTAGTAGACATGCCAGCAAAATCCTGATTTATAACCCTTTCTAAACCATAAACTAAAGGTGTTGAGCCTCCTAAATTAACAGAATTCATACCTGATAATATCAATGTTTTATTTTTTGCAACTATTGGTGAAACTTGTTTTGTAGCTGAGCAGTAGCCACTTGTTGTCCCCAAAAAGTTAGAACTCGTAATAGCTTTATATTTTCCTTTTTGCTTTATTATTTTTTTTACACTTGCCACTGTAGCAGGTGTATTTGGATTATAGCCATTATTATTATATCCAAACACCCTAAAACCAACTTTTGTAGATGAAGGAATTTGAGCTAATATTGATGTCATAGCATTTTTAGCAACATTAATCCAATTCGACATACTACCAGAATAGTCCATAACAAGCTCAATAACTTGTACCCGTGCTGAATTCACAACATTCGAATTTATATATGTAGATGGATTGTAAACATTATAAGGTGATTTGTTTTTATTACTTGGTGATACAATTTTACCGTTATTTTTCACTGTGCCATTCGTATTTACCTTATACTTAGCCGCATAAGCACAACAACTGGTAAGTATTATACTTAATAAAATTACAAATATTTTTTTCATAATAAACATCCCTTTTGGTAGAATTATATCATGGTAAAGTATTAATTTTGAACAATTAATGCAAATCTAGGATAACGATATTGGAGAAATTCACTCATTATTGGACCAATTTCTTTATATCTCAAACCTAAATCGTCACATAATTGTTTTTGCAACCAATATTCAGATTCGCCCTGATTTACAATAAATATTTTACCACCCTCATTTAATGACTCACTTGCATGCTTCAAAAGTTCTAATGGTTTAAAATATTTCATTGGTAATCCCCAACGATAATGTTGATATTCTCCAACAAATGGCAAAAACCATGTTATATAGTCAAATTTATCATTCAAATTCATAAAATCATCTGCAATATATTTCGCAAATGGCAAATATTTTATATTATATTTTGCAATCTCAGCCCTTGAGTATAAATTCCAACACAAACGATATGCATCTATTTCTATGCCAATCATTTCAAGGTGATGACAAAAATTTTTAAAATAAATGTACTCACCTCTTGCATAAAACCAATTTTTACAACCTATATCCAATATTTTTAAATCCTGTTTTGGAAATATAGGAAAATATTTTGACAAAATATCTAGCATATACAAATTTTCAGAACAATTATATCTTGTTATATCATCTTTTAAAATTGATAAATCAAATTCACATTCTGGTATTAAATCTAAAACATTTTCAGACTTAACCATAAAATTCTTTCTAGAAAATTTTGTTTTTTGTCTTATAAAATAATCAAATTTATTTTTTAAATCTAACATTATTCACCGCAATCTAGCCATTTTAAACAAGTTTCAACGAAAAAATCCTTATTTTCTAAATAAATATCCTCAGCATGTTTTCCCCTAAAAACAAGTATTTCTTTTTTGGGAACAATCGCTTTTTCAAACAATAAATGATTATGCCAAGGTTTTATAATTGGATCGTTTTCACCTGCAATAAAATAAATTGGTGTTGAAACTATCTTATCTACAACATCTATTGGTTTAATTTTATTATAAAAAGGAGATTTAAAACGAATTGAAGTCCAACGCTTAAACTCAAATTTTTTCAACGTTGGAATAAACGCATTAGGACTAAATACATTATTTTCGATTTTCCAAAAATCAGTAGGAGCACTAACTGCAATCAATTTATCTATGTTATTATTACTTACACAATAATTCAATGATATCAATGCACCAAGTGAAAATCCCATTAAATATATATTTTTATATGTTTTTCGAGCAAAATCAACAATTGCACTCAAATCCCAAATTTCATCCCTGCCAAATGTATATCTACCACCACTTTTGCAGTGTCCTCTAAAATCAAAATTAATTACATCATAATTTTTACAAAAAGAGTTACTTATTTGAATAAAAGCATGTGAATCTTTACTCATAAACCACCCTGGAGCAATTATCAAAACTGTATTTTTCCCCGTTTTGTAGTTGTTATAAGCAATCTTTACTCCATCTGAAGTAAAAACATACCCTTCTTCATAATTAAATTTTAAATTTAAATTATTATCCGCAATCATAAAGTATCCAAATATATTATTCAAATTTTAACATTTATTTAAAAATTTTCAAACACAAAAAAAAGCCTTTAAAAGGCTTTTTTTGTTTATTATACATTCATCCATTCATTCATTTTAACAAATCCATGGAAACCTTCAGCACTTCTTGTACGAGTAACTTTACGAACTTGATCTGCACAGTTACCTTCAATAACTTCAAAAGAACCGTCATTGTTTACTTTAGAAATGATACCGATATGACCAGTACATGAAGAATATTTCCACATTGCTAAATCACCCACTTTTGGTTGATAGTTATCTTCTTTTTTAGCATAGCAACCAGCTTTTTCAGCTTTACGTCTAATATTTTGAGTGTTTGTATCATAACCAAAAGTTTTGTTATTAGAAGCTTTTTGACCTTGACCGAAGCACCAAGAAATGAAACTTGCACAC
>JBJFBU010000041.1:0-5004 GCA_051888595.1 Candidatus Gastranaerophilaceae bacterium
TAAAAACAATCAAAAAAGGTATTGTAGTTGTAACAGATAAAGCGTTAAAATCAAATTCAGCATCTGTTTTAGATGAAAATGCTATCAATAAAATTAATGCAATTGCAAAATCAATGAGTGAACTACAAGCAAGAGATTCTGTTTTAGATGATTATGCACAAATCAAAGTTGCAGATAAACCAGAATCTGTAATTGCAAATTACTGGAACACAACAGCAAACACAGTTGTAAAAGCTTTGGGTATTGATTTCAAAGAAATGGAAAAAGTTAGAAACAACCGTGAATTAGTTCAAGGCTTAGTAAGAAACAAAATTGAAGAAATTACATCAGATGATGCAAAATATGAAAAAGCAATTACAGAAATCGCTACAGCAATTTCACAATTAGACAAAAAAATCAAACCAGAAGACACAAGAAAATATGTTGATTTAGTTGGAAAAACTTACGATGATGCTGCAGGCAAATTATACAGCCAAGGCATGGAAGAAACAGCTAACAAATTAACAGCTTTAGGTGTAGGAGCTAAAGGTTCTTTAAAGAGAATCAAACAAGTTTACTATGAAGAAAGAATTGCAGGCGTAAAAAATTCATTCTCAAGATTAATTAGTACATTAGATGTATACAGAAGAATTTCTAAAGGAAATATTCCACAAGATGGTTCTGCTCGTGAAGTTAAAGAAGCAATGTTAGAACTTGCAAAACAAACAACATTACAAGGTCATTCTTCTGATCATTCAATCAAATTTTACTTCAATAGAAGCCAAGACAATTCAACAAATGTTGACAGAAGCCAAGTTGAAATTAAAGATGGTAAAGTTGTAAACAAATACTTTGATAAATCAAAAGGTGTTGATATCCCATCAGATTATGATTTCTACCAAAAGACAATGAATTTCATGTACAATTCACCAATGGATAATGTAACAAAAGATGTACTAAACAAGGTTGGAATTGCAAAAGATGTCAATAATTACAACTCAGAAGTTTTTAATAAGATAGGTAGTGCAGATTATTTTACAAAACCAGATCACAAAACAACAGGTGATGCATGTGCATCTTCTGAATACAAATTCTTATTGTTGGGTGTAGCTCCTGATGAAATGATGACTAAGACAGTTCAACAATCTTACAATTCAGCAAAATGGGGTAAAACATTCGGCACTATAGGTGGTGTATTAACAGCTCTAACTGTGGCAGCACAGTTTTTATTCGGAAAAGGTAAAGCAGTTAAATAGGAAAATAGGAATAAAATGTCAAGAGTTCAAGCAATTAAAGCAAATTTTCTAAACGTTCACAACTTAAACGTTAGTCCAAAGAAAGTTACTAATCCAAGCTTTACTAGTAATACAGACATGTTTACTACAAGTCCATTGAAAAATTATATGGATGCTCAAGCTGCTTTAAATAGAACATTGGTTAAAGCTCCAAATGTTCATACAGAAGCTGTTGCAAAGGTTGAAGATAAAAATACAACTAATGCTCCAGCATATAAAAATAATTTAAGATCAATGTTGCAAAATAATGAAGCTAAGATTTTGGCTATTGTTCCAAGAACATTTAACGCAAAAGATGAAAATGGTGATGAAAAAATTACTGGTAATGAGCAACATGGTACTTTCTTGAATGCAATTGACAGATTAGATGAAATTAAAGCGGAAGGTTTTAATACTTTCCATATTTTACCAATTCATCCAACAGGTAAAAAACATGCAATGGGCTTAGCTGGTTCGTTGTATTCTCCATTGGATTTTTTAGCTATTGACCCAAATTTAATTGATAAAAATGATAAACGTTCACCAGAAGAACAAGTTAGAGCATTTACTTCAGAATGTCATAAAAGAGGCATAAAGGTAATGTTAGATTTACCAAGTTGTTCATCTTATGATTTGTATTTAGAAAAACCAGAATTAATGGCTAAAGAACGTGATGGACAAGCAAAAACACCTCAAGGCTGGAATGATATTAGAATGTTCCAACCGTTTGCTGATGAGTCAAAAAGAGAATTAAATCCAGAATTATTGGATTTGCATAAAAAATATGTAGATATGTGCGTAGATTTAGGTATTGACGGTATCCGTGCAGACGTAGCTCGTGCTAAACCTACTGAATTCTGGGATATTATCATTCCATATTCACATTCAAAAGATCCAGAATTTGGCTGGTTGGGTGAAACTTATACTTATGAGGATGCATCACCACAAGCAAATATGCCTTATGATAGACCTGAGGACTCATTAAGAGCTGGCTTTGATGCTTATTATGGTCAGTATCACATTTTCCATGAATGGAATGGTGCAAAAGACTTAAATGATTTTGTAAAAGAAAATATTGAAATGTCTAATAGATTGGAAAAAGGAAAATCAATTATAGGTTCATTTACAACACATGATGATATTTCTCCTATGTTCCATGGTGGTGTGGAATATTGTAATTTAACAGCTGGTTTACAAGCAACTTTACCGATGTTAAATCCATATTATGTAGATGGTTATCAATCAGGAGATTATTATGTTTACGGTTATGACCATGAAAAATCTGATGTTTCTGAAACAGATTGTAATGAAATGGTTGTACATAGAGGTAAGTTAGATATATTCAATTTATCAAGAAAACCAGGTGGTAAAAATCCAGAAATTGGTCAATTTATGACTGAATCTTTCAAAATGAGAGATAATTATAAAGATTTGATTACAAAAGGTTCATTTATCGAATTAGATAAAACTGGTGATAAAGAAGACCAAGTTATAGCTTTTGCAAGACATAAAGATGGCAAGACTTTGTTAGTTGTAGCAAATAAAAACATTAACAGAAACGTAACTGCAACTGTTAAAGTGCCTACAATGAAAGCAAGTCAAGAATTGAAGAATTTGTTACCTTCTTATGGAAAGACTTCTCAATATCAAGCTGGTGAAGGTGAACTTAAAGTAGATTTAGGTCCTTCAAGGATTCATGTATTTGAAATCAATACACCGGATATTGAAAGAAATTCTGATAAAGTTTATAAACAAAACTTATAAGGTTAAACATTAAATAACACGAAGATATTATTAGGGGGAGTTTCTTCCCCTTTTTTCTTATTTTATGGTAGAATTTCAGTATGAGTAAAGTAAAAAAAAGTGATGTTGTTTTTTATATAATTTTGGGGTGTATATTTTTATTAGGTGTTGTAATAAGGTGTAAAACTTATTTTTTAAGCCGTTCTTTATGGCTTGATGAAGCATGTTTAGCACTAAATTTACTAGATATACCACTTTTTAAATCTTTTTATAATTATGATTATAATCAGTTTGCACCACCAATTTTTATGTTTACAACAAGACTTTTGACTATAATAAAAGGAAGCTATAGCGAACTTGTATTAAGATTAATTCCTTTTGTTTGTTCATTATTATCAATTTTTGTTTTTTATGTTTTTTCAAAACAATTTTTAAAAAATAGATTTTCAATTCTATTAGTAAATTTTATTTTTGCGATTAATTATTATATCTGTTATTACTCTCAAGAATTTAAGCCTTACGCTTCTGATGTGTTGATGTTTATGATTTCATTGTTGTTCTTTGCAAAAATGAATTTATATAAACTAGATAGATGGCGAATTTTTGGTGTAATTGGATTTTGTTTTTTAGCTGTAAATATTTCATTGCCGACATTATTTGTAATTGGTGCGTGGTGTATTTACAGTCTTTTAAAATTTAAAAAAGAGGGTCTAAAAAATGTATTAATATTCTTTATACCTTTCACAATAATTTTTGTACTGTATTATTTTTTATACCTAGCTCCAGCACGAGTTGTTGAGTTGGATGAATTTTGGAAAGAATTTTTCTTAGGTTTCAATTTGATAAAAGATTTGATGATCTTTAAATCAAATTTATATTACTACTTTACTCCGAATAAATTAATACTGTTCTTAATGTTATTAGTTACGAGCGGTTTTTATATTCTTTTAAAATCAGAAGATAAATTAGAAAAACTTACAAGTTTTGCTGTTTTGTTATCTTTGGTTGCATCAATTTTAAAAATTTATCCATCTTATGAAAGGTTAAGTTTATTTATAATTCCTGTAGTAATAATTATGCTAGTTAAACCGTTTGATATTACAAAGAATATTGTTTTAAAATCTATTATTTTATTTTTTGTTATATTATCATTAGTTTATTATAATAACAAATTCATAAAAAAATATTTTAGTAATTCAATATTCGGGAAAAGTGGCAGTCATCAAGTTATATCTTATGTAAAAGAGCACTATCAACCTGAAGATATTATTGTTTACAACAAGGCTTCAAGTGCAGAATATTTATTTTATACAAAAACTTTAGATTTTATTCCAAATAAGTATATAGTAACAAATTTACCTAGTTATGAAAAAGAATTATATTTTAAAAACTTATCATTTCTGGAAAGAGGTTCATATATATTTATTGTAACGTATGATTATGTTAGAATGCCTATACGAGAATTTTTAATGGAGTGGTTGCAAGATAAAAACATAGTTTGGACATATAAAAAGAATGAATCTTTTTGTATAAAGGTTAAGTTGTAATGAGCAAAATATTTAGTTACATCAAGGAAAATTATCGTGAAACGGCAATTGTTGCAACAATAACCTTGTTTGCATTAATTTTGCGTTTAATTTTATTGAATAATTATGGCGATTTATGGTTGGACGAGCTTTATTCTTGGTATTTTTCATCTCAAAACAATGTTTTTACTACAGTTTCAAAACTATTGTTACAAGATATTCATATGCCATTATATTTTGTAATTTTACACTTTTGGATAAAATTATTTGGACAAAGTGATATTTCGATGCATTTATGTACATTGACTTTGACTCTACCACTTATCCCGCTATCATTCTACTTGATAAAAAAGCTGTTTAATAAAACGTCAGCTTATTTCTCGGCTATATTTTTAGCTTTAAATACCTGGTGCATGTATTATTCCCTAGAAGTTCGATTTTATGGAATGGTGTTTGTCTTATCTCTTTTAAGTGCATTTAGT
>JBJFBU010000042.1:0-4952 GCA_051888595.1 Candidatus Gastranaerophilaceae bacterium
ACCAACAGTTACAAACAGTAGAACAACAATAATTGTTGATTTATTAGCCACCGGTACAGCTAGAGTACTAATAACAGTTGCAGATAGAGAATATGAGGTAAATGCAAATATTACCAATACTACATCTGAGTTAAAAACGAAATGTTCATTTTTAGAAATTGTTCCGCTAGACATGCCAGAAAGTCCAATGGGAGCAGATAAAAATGAATAATTTTTTAGTACTTTTAAATGCAAATATACCTCATTTTATAGAATACATGAGTGGTGGGCTTGTAATTTTAGCAAGAATGCTTGGTTTTATTCGCTTTGCTCCAGTATTAAACAGGAAAGAAATCCCAGGATTAGTAAAATTAGGATTAGCCTTTTTACTGACAATAGTTTTTGTAATAATGTTAAAACCAAAAAGCATACCTTCTCATGGTGATTTATTGTTAGCTATAATGTTGAATATTGTAGCTGGTGCTATAGTAGGATATATGGCACAGCTTGTTTTGATTGCAGTAGAAGCAGGCGGTGATATGATAAACATGCAAATGGGTTTGTCATCTGCAATGGTTTTAGATCCAACAACCTCAAGCCAAATTTCTATTTTGGGTAGATTTTTTGGTTTGTTAGGAATTCTTATCTTTTTAAAGATTGGTGGAGTTTATTGGATTTTTCAGGCATTTTTAAAAAGTTTTGAAATATTTCCAATTTATGCAACATCTATACCATTAACAAGATTGGTAAATTTGGATTACTTAATAAGTTTATCTTCAAACGTTTTATACATGGGGTTACAAATTGCATCACCTATTTTGTTAGCTACATTAGGGCAAGATATTATTTTGGGTGTAATTTCAAAAACTGCCCCACAGGTAAACGTTTTTCAATTATCGTTCTTATTCAAACCTGTATTTGGGGCAGCTATATTGTTATGGATTATGCCAATGTTGGTAAATGTAATCAGTGACTACTTTTTGTCATTTTCACATATTCTTTAGTGTTTAGCAGGAACAGCAGAAGAAATAATTTTTTTCATACTTCCATTAATTATAGTAACTGTTTCTGGGGTTGCATAAACATATTGGTTAGGATTTTTTTGAATATAAGATTCAAGATTTTCTCTAGAAATAGCTTTTGTTGCATATTGAGTTTTTGCTTGAGCGATTTGATTATTTGCAACTTGTTCAACTTGAGCCTTGAATGTAGGTTGTTTTGGTTTTGCGTAAGCTTGACGAGCTAATTCTGCTTGTTTTTGAGCAAGAGCAATTTTTTTTGCATAAGCTTGTTTTGCTTCAAGAGCTTGCTTTTTAGCTTCTGCTTGTTTTTGGGCATAAGCTACTTTTGCCATGTAAGCTTTTTGAGCTTCTTCTTGTTTTTTTTGTGCAACTGCTTGTTTTTCTACTTCTGGGTGCATTTGAGCATAAGCTTGTTGTTGTTGCAAAAAGTATTGAGCTAAAGATTGTTTTTTTGGTTGAACATCACAATGTTCAGCAACGCTATTTAATTGTGCATTTACGACAGCTTGATAGTCAGCATTTGTAAAATAATTGATTTTTGCAATCTTTCTACCTAGGTCACATAGACCAACACATACTGAATTGTCGTTAAAAAAGTTTGTTAAAAATTGTTCCATAATCTTATTCCTCTTTTCTCTTATTTGTTATATAATTTGTTTAATGATTATTTTTTAAAAGTCAACATTTTAAGATAAGGAGTATAAAATTATGGCAAAAATTACAAAAGATATGGGTATTATGGAAATTGTTCAATCTTATCCAGAAACAGTAGAAGTATTCCAAAAGTTTGGAATGGGTTGTATTGGTTGTGCAGCTGCTCACTTTGAAAATTTAGAAGCAGGGGCAAAAGTACATGGCATTGACATTGATGCAATGGTTAATGCTATGAACGAAATCATTGGAGAATAATCCAATGACTGTTTGGCAATTTTGCATTTGTGCAGGGCTGGCATTTCTTATATTAGAACTAATGTTGCCTTTCACTTTTTTCCTAAGCCTAGCAATAGGTGCTTTTCTAACATCTGTTGTGGCAGTATGGATTGTTTCTAAATCTGTTTTGATACCAACATTTGCGGTACTTTCTATATTTTCATTGATAGTCTTTAGACCCTTTTTGGCAAAAGCAAAAAATAACAATAAAAAAGAAAATGAAACAGGTATAGAAGGTTTGTACATAGGTAAAACTGCAAAGGTTATCAAAACAATTAATAAAAATGAAGGTGCTATTTCTATATATGGTGAACGATGGGAAGCTCGTTGCATAGATGAAGAAGAAATTCCAGAAGGGGCAGAAGTAGAAATAGTTAAAAATGAAAGCCTAGTTATGTATGTAAAAAAAGTAAATAAGGAGAATTAAACAATGTTACTTATTGTATTATTAGCATTAGTTGTTCTTTACATCCTAAAAGGTGTAATTATTGTTCAACAAATGGAAGAAGTTATTATTGAACGTTGGGGTAAATATAACAGAACACTTACTCCAGGGCTTAACTTCATAATTCCATTCATCGATACACCTTGTGGTATAACTTGGAAAGTTTCTCAAAAAGGTATGGAAGGTCAAACTTATTCATATACAAAAATTATGACAAGAATTGACAAAAGAGAAACTGTATATGATTTTCCAAGACAAAATGTAATTACAAAAGATAATGTTACTATTAGTATTAACGCATTATTGTATTTTCAAATTGTTGATACAAAATCAGCAGTTTATGAAATTACAAATTTAATCGAAGCTATCGAAAAATTAACTCAAACAAACTTAAGACAACTTGTTGGTAACTTAGATTTGGACGAAACACTTATCTCTCGTGATAAAATCAACCACGAATTAAGAGAAATTCTAGACGAAGCTACTAACAAATGGGGCGTAAAAGTTAATCGTGTAGAATTACAAGATATTAATCCACCAGCTGATATCCAAGCTGCAATGGAAAAACAAATGAAAGCTGAACGTGAAAAACGTGCTGTAATTCTTGAATCAGAAGGTTTAAAACAATCTGCTATCTTGAAAGCTCAAGGTGAAAAAGAAGCTGCAATCAATAAAGCAGAAGGTGAAAAACAAGCATCTATACTTAGAGCAGACGGTATTGCAAAAGCTCGTGTTTTAGAAGCAGAAGGTGAAAAACAAGCCGTTGAAATGATTATTAATGCAATTGGTGATAAAGGTAAACCGGATCAATACTTAATCGCAATGAAATACCTTGAAACATTAAAAGGTATAGCTTCAGGTCAAGACAGCAAAGTTGTTTATATGCCTTATGAAGCAACTGGTATCCTATCTTCAGTTGATGGTATTAAACAAATGTTTAATCGCACATAATTAACGATAAAAAATAACAAAAAGGCGGAGCCTTCGGCTCCGCCTTTTTGTTTAATAAATTTATTCTTTTTTCAATAAATTCAAATCCAATAAGATTTTTGATGTATCTTTAATCAATCCGATACTCCATTTTAAGATTAAAGCACCACCTACAAAGCCCACTACAGGGTCTAAGAAAGTTAGTCCAAAATATTTACCAGCAAACAATGCAACAATTGCAAAAACTGAAGTTAGTGCATCTGTCAAAATGTGTAAATAAGCTGCTTTAAAGTTGTAATCTTCATCTTTATGCTTGTTGCCATATTCCATAATAACAACACATACAAGATTTACTACTAAACCAATTACAGCAACTAAAATAGCCTCATTAAAAGAAATTTTTAATGGATTAACCAATCTTTCCCCAGCTTCAATGATAATCCATATTGCAGTAACTAGTAAAAACAAAGAACTTGTGTAACCTGCAAATGCAGAAATTTTTCCAGATACAATATCACAATTATTGCAGTTTTGAATTTTATTTATAAAATAATATGCAAAAAATGCAATACCTAACGCAAAGGCATGTGTACCCATGTGACATCCGTCAGCAAGTAAAGCCATTGAATTACTTATGTAACCAAAAAATATCTCAGCTACCATTGTTACTATTGTAAATATGATTACAATAAGTGTTTTTTTCTCATTTTCAGAGTTTACATTTTCATGATGATGATGGTTATGATGATGATAATGTTCTTCACCACAATTTTCGTATTCTAATTCATGTTCCATATTTATTACCTCAACTGATGTAAATGACCGATAATTTCTTCTATGGTTTCATGACGTTCTTTTTCAGATGCACTATCTAAACAATGCTCAATATGTTTGGCAGCCATAATCTCCCAAACACCTTTCAATGCAGAAGATACAGAGCGTAACTGATTTAATATCTCCATACATTCTCTGTCTTCAATAACCATATTTTTTATACCCTTAACCTGTCCTTCTATTCGGTTAAGTCTTTTTACTAACTTATCTGTTTCTTCTTGAGTTCTACAATCTGCCATAAGATTTCTCCTTTGTAGGTATACCCCCTACCCCTATATTATTACTCTTGTTTTTATTTCTGTCAAGTCCTTTGCACAAAAATAGCCCCCATTGTTAAAATTAACGTTAATTTTAACAATATTGGAGCTACTATTTTTCAATAAAAACTATATTCTCGCTGAAATAACCCTATCGATACCAGTCAAATCTTTTTCTATTTGAATATTATTATAGCCTTCACTTTCTAAAAGCTTCTTTATATCTTCGCTTTGGTCTATACCCATTTCGAAAAGTAGGTAACCATTTGGATTTAAAAACATTTTAGCTTGTTGAGTAATTTTTTCATAAAATTCAAGTCCTTTTTCATCTTTTGTATAAAGAGCTAATTCGGGGTCAAAAGTGACTTCTTTTTGAATGTTTGCTTTTTCGCTTGGTGGAATGTATGGTGGATTTGAAACAATAGCATCAAATTTTTCATCTTTGTGAATGTTAGAAAACAAATCAGATTTTCTAAAAAGAACTTTTGTCGTCAAATTTTTACAACTAGCGTTTTCAATTGCAATTTCTAGTGCATCTGTAGAAATATCAATTCC
>JBJFBU010000043.1:0-4925 GCA_051888595.1 Candidatus Gastranaerophilaceae bacterium
GTAGAACCTTCTGCAGGTTTTAAATCTTCTAATGTAATCATAATTATTTATCCTTCTTTCTAAATTAATCTACAACTTTAACTAAGTGTGATACTTTGTTCACCATACCCATGATTGTTGCACTATCAGCGTGTTCAACAACTTGGTTTAATTTTCTTAATCCTAATGCAGTAACAACTTTTCTTTGAGCTGGAGATGCACCGATTAAGCTACCTACTAATTTAATTTTTATCATTTTTGATTGTGTTTTAGCCATTTTTATAATCCTTTTTTATAATAATCAAAGTAATAACGAAATTAGACAGTTGACTAATTTAATAATTCAGCAACTGTTAAGCCACGCTTTTTAGCTACATCTGCAAATGGAGTTAATTTTTGTAATGCATCCAATGTTGCATTTGCTGCATTTAAAGGTGATTTAGAACCTTGTGATTTTGACAAGATATTTTCGATACCTGCAAGTTCTAATACTGAACGTACCGCACCACCAGCAATAATACCTGTACCTTGAGCAGCTGGTCTTAACATTACAGCACCTGCACCTGAAACACCTTTGATTGGGTGTGGAATTGTTGTTTTGAAAATTGGAACATTGATTAAGTTTTTGCGACCATCTGCAATTGCTTTTTGAATTGCAATAATAACTTCTGCAGCTTTAGCACAACCCACACCAACTTGACCTTTTTGGTTACCAACGATAACAACTGCACGGAAGCTTAATTTTTTACCACCTTTTACAACTTTTGTTACACGTCTGATTTGTACTACACGTTCTTGCCATTCTGAAACAGGTTTTTCTTCTGTTGTTTCAACTTTTTTACGACGTGAACGTTGTTTTCTTTCACCTTTTTCACGAGCTACATCTTCAAAATCTGACATAGCTTCATCTGCAGAATCTTCATGAGTTTCTTCAACTTTAGTTTCTTCTACAACTTCAGTTTGTTCTAATTTTTCTTCGTTTGACATTTTTACCTTCCTTATAAAGTAATACTACATTCTTTTTAATATTTTATTTGAATACGCCAAAATAAAAGACACTTAAGCCTATTGGAATTCATATTCAACGTGAGTTTTCTGACATGGAAAATTTTATTACAAACAAAACTGAAATGCAATACACTCGTTACATTTTGTGATAATGAAACTAAATTTTATCTTCTATTGATTTTATTTCTACTTCAATTTTATTAGAAAGTGCTTTTTGTATTTGATATATTAAATCGTTAGTCGCATTTACCCAAAATACAGGAGCTGAAGCAATTTTTACTTCTACATCATCTTCATTTACTTTTAAAATTACTGGATCAGAACCCGAATATTTTGCTAATATATCTTTCATTCCCACCAATTCTTCGTATTTTACGTCTTCATTTATTGTAATCATAAATAAATTTGCATTATCGACAGGTTTTACATCATCAATAAGAATACTTGGCTCATCAGAGCCATCTTTATAGTTCACTTTTCCTGTAATTATAATTTTACTTTCTGGTTGCAAATAATCATCAAATTGACCAACTTTTTGATGAAAACATATTGCATCAATTTTTCCAGATAAATCTTCTATTGTTATAGCCTTCAAAAATTTTGTAGGGTCTTTTTTATACGGAATTTTTCTTGCTGTTGTACATAATCCGCATAAAGTTACGATTTTTTCTGGTGGTAACTCCTTAACCTCTGAAATTTTATGTGATTCCAAAAATTGCATTTTATCCATTATTGATGAAAGTGGGTGAGATGATACATAAAAGCCTAGAAATTCTTTTTCAAATGCTTGTAATTCTTTGTTTGTAAACTCTTCATCACTTCCAGATAAATGGAATTGTGTACCTGCAAAATCTTCATTACCTTCTAATCCAGCAAATAAACTTGTTTGGCCTAACTCTTTTGCTTTTGCTTCTTTATTTGCCGTATTTACAATATACTCAAGGTTTTCCAAAAGTTGTTTTCTTGATTTTTCTAAATTCGAAAAAGCACCCGATTTAATCAAACCCTCTAAAACACGTTTATTTGTTGCTTTTGGGTCAATACGTTTGCAAAAATCGTAAATTGACGCAAATTCACCATTTTCTTCACGTTCTTTAATAATCATTTCCACAACAACTTCGCCAACCTGTTTAACTGAAGCAAGTCCAAAACGAATATTATCACCGTCTGGAGCAAATTCAGCAAAAGATTTATTTATATCAGGAGGCAATACTTGAATTCCTTTTTTGTGGCATTCTTCAATATAAAGTTGCGTTTTTTCTTGATCATTTGAAACGCTAGAAAGTAAGCAAGCCATATATTCAACAGGATAATGACATTTTAAATATGCTGTTTGATAAGCAACAAAAGCATACGCAGCAGAGTGACTTCTGTTAAAACAGTATGAAGCAAATTTTTCAATATCTTCAAACAACTCTATAGCATCTTTTGCTGACATTCCATGACGAGCAGAACCTTCAATAAATTTACCTTTTTGTTTCTGCATTTCTTCAATTTTTTTCTTACCCATCATACGTCTAACCATATCGGCTTGACCTAATGAATAATCAGCAAGGACTTGGAATACCTGCATAATTTGTTCTTGATAAACAATAGTACCATAAGTGTCTTTCAATACTGGTTCCAATGATGGATGTGGAAATGTAATAGGCACACGACCATGTTTTCTATCAACAAACTTGTCAACCATGCCTGAATCTAATGGACCTGGACGGAACAATGCAACTAACGCACCTAAATCCTCAAAAACGTCAGGTCTTAAGCGTTTTACTAAGTTTTTCATACCTGCAGATTCTAATTGGAATACGCCATCAGTATCTCCAGCCATAAGCATTTCATAAGTCGGTTTATCATCAAGTGGAATATTGTTAATATCCACATCAATTCCCTGACGTTTCTTTATTGCATCAAGAGTTTTATATATTGTAGTTAAGTTTCTCAAGCCCAAAAAGTCCATTTTTAAAAGGCTTAAAACTTCAGTTACATCATGAGGCGGATAACCCGTTTGAACAATACCATCCTTTGATGGTTGTACTGGTAAAATTTGATCTAAAGGTTTTGGAGCAATAATTACACCGGCAGCATGTGTACCTGTATTATTTTTAATTCCTTCAATTCCTTTTGCTAAATCAATCCATTTTTTTACACCTATTGTTTTTCCTTCGATAGGGTCAATTACGATTTGCTCGTCATTATCATACATTATACGAAGTTCCATACCATCTTTTAGGGCATCATCAATATGAGTTTTTGGTTCAGATGGAATTAAACTTGCAATTTTGTTGCTTTCTGAGAAAGGTATTTTTAAAATTCTTGCAACACCTTTTACTGCAGCTTTTGCTGCATAAGTTCCAAAAGTAATAATCTGACAAACTTTATCTTCACCATACTTTTGAGTTACATAATCAATAACTTCACCACGACGTTCAATACAAAAGTCAATATCAATATCGGGCATTGTAAAACGTTCTGGATTTAAAAATCTTTCAAACAAAAGTTTATGTTCAATAGGATCCAAATCTGTAATTTCTAGGGCATAAGCAACAACAGACCCAGCTGCTGAACCACGTCCAGGTCCTACAGGAATACCGTGAGTTTTTGCATAGTGAATAAAATCCCAAGTAATCAAGAAATATGCAGTAAATCCCATTTTTTCAATTACATCAATTTCATAATCTACACGTTCTTTTAATTCTTTTGATATTTCACCATAACGTTTTTTCAAACCTTCAAAAACTAAATATTCAAAATAACTTTCTGTTGTGTGATTTGGTGGAACTTCATACGCAGGAAGAGGTGATTTTCCCAATTCAAGTGTCAAATGACATTTTTCTGCAATTTTTACAGTATTCTCAATACATTTATTGAATAATTCTTCACTCATCCAAGAAAAAGATGTTCTAAGCTGTTCCGCTGTTTTCACATAAAATTCATTACCTTCAAAATGAAAACGATTTGGATCATCTTTGTCTGAGTTTGTATTCATACACAATAATGTATCATGCATGTCTGCATCTTCTTTTTTTAGATAATGTGAATCATTTGTAATAACCAACTCAATACCAAGGTCATTAGCAATTTGAATCAATTCAGGATTTGTCCTTTTTTGTTCTTCTAAACCATGATCTTGAAGTTCAATATAATAATCTTCACCAAATAAATCTTTATATCTCTTTGCGACTTCACGAGCTTTTTCAGATTCTTTATGTAAAAGATTTTGTAAAACTTCTCCACCTAAACAAGCAGAAAGACAAATTAAACCTTCGTGATGTTCCTTTATAAGTTCCCAATTTATACGAGGTTTTACATAACGACCTCTACACCATGCTACAGAAGTTAGCTTAATTATATTTTCGTAACCTTTTTTATCTTTTGCCAACAATACCAAGTGATATAAAGGATTGTTTAATTTATCACGTTCTTCGATATCCCCATTATGAACATAAAATTCGCATCCCAAAATAGGCTTTAAACCAGCTTCTTTTGCTGTTGTATAAAGCTCCATATCTCCATACATAACACCATGGTCAGTAATTGCAACAGCAGGAAATTCATTTTCCTTTGCGAATTTACACAAGTCACTAATTTTTATTGCACCATCTAAAAGGGAATATTCTGTATGTAAATGAAGTGGTACATATGAAATAGCCATAACATGGTAAGTTTATCATGCTAATACTTCATTTGCAGTTATTATTAAAATTTGTAAATAAAAAAATAGAGGCTGAAATTTCAAATCGTAATTTAAAACCTCAACCTCTATAAATTATATAAATATAATTTATATCTACGGCTTTTTATAACCACATTTTTGGCAAACTCCGTTTTTATCCAGTGCAATACCACACAATGGGCATCTTTCTATAGAATCTTTTTTTACTGTGTAATCTTCAGTTGCTGCATTTACACCACTTGTAAATGTAATTTTTGATATGTTT